>NZ_JBWZQN010000012.1:0-63117 GCF_056724605.1 Prolinoborus fasciculus
GCACGAGCAGATCTGGGTGGTATAGGACTCATTGACTTCTTCAAACAATACGCTTGCGTTCTCGCATTTATACTTGAGCATTGTTTTGAGTGCTGAAAATCCTGTATCCAGGACCGACTTCGCCATCCTGGTTTTGAGCAGTTTCTTCGCACTCAAGTCACCTACAACAATCAGTGCATTCTCCCTCACCAGTTGGGTGCTGGCCTTGTGCAAATGGTCTTTACGACAGTTTGCAATTTTGGCGTGTAATGCACGGACACGCTTTTTATTTCTCGCTCGTTGAGCAATTCCTAGTTTCTGTTCATATTTTCGATAGAACTTGGGATTGGAAATGATAGTTCCATCCGAACAGGTCGCAATATCCTTTAAGCCAAGATCAATACCAATCGCTTTGGTAGTGGTGGGTTTCTCAGCTTTAGGGCTATCCACCACCAGGCAGACATACCAGCGCCCGCGAGCATCCTCAACGAATGCGCCTGTTTTAATGCTGTATTGGCTTAATCCGTAGCTGTCCCATAGCTTGAATTGGTGCTTACCGTATTGAACAGATCCATCAGCAGATTTGATGGCTACTTTTTTAAAGGGTATCCAACCAAGAGAGCGCCTTGCTGATTTCTTGTTACTTACACGCCATTTTAGCTTTGCTTTTTTGAATTGCTTGCGTCTTGTTACTAATTCTTCTGTCACAGCCTGAATGGTTTGACTATGTAGGCTGCATTCTTTAGATGCGCCTTTCGTGTATTTCGATACATCGTAAGCTGATAGAAATTCACCTTTTCTTTTTAAATGTTTGAACCCTAAATCATTGACATAATTCCAGACAAAGTTCACCTCAGATGCTAATTGGTCTAGCACCTTGCAATGTTTGTCTTTTATTCGTAATTTAAGTGTTTTCATGGGCTTATATTAGCTCATGTTAAATTAAAGGTGTGAATTTAAAAAAAATCCAACGAGATTTTATGTCGTGTCACTTATATCTCTGTCATGAAGGACGGAGTTTTACGCTCCATTTGATAAAATATATCACTGAGTGTCGTAAAGGATTGCAAAAACAATGAAATGTTATATTATAACATTCACCCAGATTACTGAATTTGAGCTTCGGTCATGTCCTTCCCTAAGAATCTAATAACATTGTCAATTTTTGCTGTAGTTGCGCCTACAGTATTTGCAGAGCAATCCTCATCTTCTATCCCGGTGCAGACCATGGACACGATTCAGGTGCAAGCTCATCCATTGGTGCAGACTGCGGCAGATTTTGCGGTTGCAGATCATGTCGTGGATCAGAAAGCGCTGTCTGAACGTGCCACTACCATTGGTGATGCCTTGGCAGATGAGCTTGGTGTTTATTCTAATCAATATGGTTCAGGCTCAAGTCGTCCTGTGATTCGTGGTCAAGATGGTCCACGTGTGAAAGTGTTGCAACATGCTTCTGAAACAGCGGATGTATCTACTTTATCTCCTGACCATGCTGTCACCGTTGATCCGATTCTGGCGAAACAGGTCGAAGTGATTCGCGGTCCATCAACCTTGCTTTATGGTGCCGGTACAGTCGGTGGGTTGGTGAATGTCACTGATCAAAAAATCCCAACTCAAATGCCTGAAGATGGTTTAGAAGGTACAGTCGGCCTCCGTTATAACTCAGGCAGTGATGAAAAACTGGTAAGTGCTGGTGTGACAGCGGGTATTGGTGAAAACTTTGCTTTGCGTGTAGAAGGCTCAAAGCGTAACGCCAATGATTATATTGCACCGGATTATTTTCATGAGCATGATGACGAATTAGAAAAAGAACGTCGTGTGGGCAATACTTTTGCTGAAGGACAGACAGTCAATATTGGTGGATCATGGATTCATGATCGTGGTTTTGTTGGTTTGTCCTATAGTAACCGTCAGGATCAGTATGGCTTGCCCGGACATAGTCATGAATATCATGGTTGTGTTTTACATGGTGATCATTTTCATGGTTGTCCAACACCTGACCCAGATGCACCAGCCCATGAAGAGCATGGTGGACCATGGGTAGATTTAAAATCTGAACGCTATGAAGTACGCACCGAACTGGAACAACCTTTTGCCGGTGTTGAAAAACTACGTGTACATGCCAGCATGACCGATTATGAACACGATGAACTTGAAGAAAATGAAGTGATCAGTAACTTTAAAAGCAAAGGTTATGACGGTCGTTTAGAGTTGGTGCACGTGCCAGTTGCAGGTTGGGAGGGGGTGATCGGAACCCAGATTTCACAGCAAAAAATTAATCTTGCCGCATCAGAGCATGACCATCATGAAGATGGCGATGAGGACGATGAAGAACATCATGTTCATGGTTCTAGTGTCGTGATGCCGGACACAAAAACTGACAAATTCAGTCTTTTTGCTTTAGAACATAAGCAACTTGGCGATGTGCATGTTGAACTTGGTGCGCGTGTCGATCATCAAAAAGTGAAAGTAGATTCGGATCAGAAAGATTATTCGGGGACTGGTGTTTCTGCATCCGCTGCTGCCAACTGGGAATTTGCACCGAACTACAAACTTTCTGTAGTGGGATCACATCAGCAGCGTTTGCCTTTAGCTCAAGAACTCTATGCTGATGGCTTGCATTTTGCGACCAATACCTATGAACTAGGTAATCCTGATCTCGATAAAGAAACTTCAAATAATCTCGAGTTAGGTCTGCATTATGAAGGGGATAAACTGGATTACCATGTGCACGTGTATCACAACTGGTTTGATGATTATATCTATGGCGAAACGGTAGCGCAGAAAGGTAATTTACGTGGCGTGCAATATACCCAAGACAAAGCCAGATTTTATGGTACAGAAGCACAAGCCGGTTATCAGATCAATGATATGTATAAGCTCAGCGTCTTTGGGGATTATGTGCGTGGCAAGATTGAAGGCGAAAATGCACCACGGGTACCTGCAGGTCGCTTAGGCACCAAAGTCGAAGCAGACTTTGCCGATGGCTGGTCAGGTTTGGCTGAGTATTATCATGTCTTTAATCAGGACAAAATCGCCAGCTATGAAGATGAAACCCAAGGCTACAATATGGTGAATGTGGGCTTAAGCTATGCCAATAGCCTTGCAGATAACAATGCTTATAGGGTTTATTTCAAGGCCAACAACCTGCTTGATGATCAGGTGTATTCACATACTTCCTTCCTGTCGAATATTCCGCAGGTGGGTCGCAACTTTACTGTCGGCGTGCAATATGATTTCTAACAGGTCTACTGAAATAATTGACCAAATCATCTAGATCTCACTGAAATCTACTTGAAAAATCATAAGATAAAACCTAGCCTGAGTATATTGGGTTAGGTTTTATCTTATGCGTATCTTTCAACGAATTCACAATAAATTGAACTGGTCGAATCGCCGTTATGCGACTTTGATCATTAGTATGCTGGCCGTGGGTTATCTGGCTTCAGCGATCTACCACACTTATAAGCCTTTGCCGGAAGGTCTGAATTACACAGGCAAAATGCGTCATGCCGAAGTCAAATTTCTGGCTGATCAGACTTATCTGGATGCCGAAGGAAAACAGCATCTAGATCATCGCATTTTTAATGAAATGCTGCATATGATTGAAGAAGCCAAATCGCTGATCGTGCTGGATATGTTTTTATTTAATCAGCAAACGGGGGTATCTACGCAGGAACATCAGGCATTAAGTCAACAACTGACGGATGCTTTAATCAGTAAACGTCTGCTGCAACCTGAGGTAGAAATCAAATTTATTACCGATCCGATCAATTCGGTCTATGGCGGAATTCGATCCGAGCAGTATCGAGCCCTACGTCAGCACGGTGTTGATGTGATTGAAACCAATCTGACGCCATTGCGGGCTTCCAATCCAGGCTGGTCGGGCTTCTGGTATATCTGTTGCCAGGGCATTGGCAATAATCCGGAAAAGGGCTGGTTGCCGAATCCATTTGGAACAGAAAAAATTACCCTGCGCAGTTATTTTGAGCTGTTTAACTTTAAAGCCAATCATCGTAAAACCATGGTGGTAGATACCGATCAGGGCTGGAAAGCACTGGTCACATCCATGAATCCGCATGATGGCAGTTCACGCCATTCCAATATCGGTTTATTGGTCTGGGGTAGCACCGCTGTGGATATCCTGAAAACCGAGCAATCTGTCGGCATGATGTCACAAGCCAATATGCCTGCCATTGTCGCCGGGGATTTTCAGGCAGACAGCAGCCAGCCACAAGTTCAGGTGCTAACTGAAAAAGCTATTTATGATGCGATTTTGAATCTCATTCAGACCGCCAAAGCCAATGAGCAGATTGATCTGGCGATGTTTTATCTGTCTGAGCGCAAAATTATTAAAAGCCTGATCGCGGCACATGAGCGTGGTGTCAAAGTCCGGGTTTTACTCGATCCAAATAAAGATGCTTTTGGCCGTGAGAAAAACGGAATTCCAAACCGGCAAGTGGCTTGGGAACTGCATAAAGCAGGTATTGATGTGCGCTGGTGCCGTACTCAGGGTGAGCAATGTCATAGCAAAATACTGATGAAGCGCAATGCTCAGCAAGCTGAAATGATTTTAGGCTCGGCTAATTTTACCGTACGGAATCTGAAAAACTATAATCTGGAAACCAATATGCGCGTGCTGGGGCAGCCTCAGGCCGAAGTGTTCAAGGATGCCCAGCAATATTTTGACGGTGCATGGTCAAATCTGAATGGTCGTTCGATGAGCGTAGATTACACTCAATATGCAGAAAACTCGTTCTTTAAATATTGGCTGTATCGTTTTATGGAATGGAGTGGCTGGTCGACGTTTTGATTTTAAATCCCTCCTGACCTCCCTTTTAAAAAAGGGAGGAAAGTCCCTCTTTAAAAAAAGAGGGATTTAGGAAGATTTTTTATTATCAGCTTTTTGATTCTGGATTTGGCGGAACCAGCTGATCCAGCTCTTTATCCGTTAATTGATCCAGCTCAGAAATATCGGTTTTAATTTTCCATTGCGCTTCATCATCGACCGGATTTGGCAAACGCGCTTCTAACCAGTCACAAACCACATCTGGCGGGAAATCTGCGTGATTACACTGGATCACCCAAGACAGGAAATCTTTGGCTATACCATTCATATATGGCGGTGGAGAAACTGGAAGGAACTGAGTTGGAAGACGTTCATTTTTAGAAATATAGTTCAGGACATGACCTAGTTCTTGCACAGTTTGCCAAGCCAGCGGATGATCTACATTGATCTGAAATTTAAACCACCATGCCTGCTTGCCATCTGAACCATAGCTATCAATCCGTTCTTTCTGAACACTCGGCACTTTAGAAAAATATTCATGCAAACGATCGAAATTTAAATCAGACACAGTATTCAACTCGAAACATTAAAAAAGTGATTTTAGCATAAAGCCACAGGATGCCGATGAGCCCGCTAGATTGAAAATAGGCAAGCGCATTACAAAAAATTGCAGGCTCAGCAGCCTTATCCATATTTTCTGCATCTATTTTGTTTAAAATATAGACAAGGTATTAACAGGAAGCGCAGATGAAAATAGTATTCTTGAGTGCAATATTCGCTGCATTGCTATTGGGAGCTTCTACACAAAGTATGGCTGGCAATGCTTGGGTGGGTTATGGTGGTGTAGACCGATCTGTACCGAAGTATCGCAGCGCACCACGATCTTATGATCCACCACGGCAGCATTATCCGCAACGTCCGCTGCCACCAAGACCACATTACCCGCAACGACCACCATATTGGGGCTATCCACCTGCACAGAGTCAAAGTGGATTAAACATTCAGTATCAGGCACCGACCACTATTTATCAAAATTCGAATAGTTATAGCTGGGTCAATGGTGATCCGAATGTTGCCCGGATTGAAAGTTCGAGATATACGGTAATTACCGATTGGCAGCGTTTAGGGTTACCAGCACCACCGCGTGGCAGCTACTGGATTTATGAAAACGGACGCTATGTGCTGGTGCCGAATCGTTAAACTGCTCTAAACTCTGAACGGATAATTCAGTTATAAACGTCAATAACTCAAAAAGACCAAAATAGTTCCCTCTCCTGTGAGGAGATGAGTAGCACTGCTACGCAAGGGAGAGATTGCTTGAGATAAATCTCCCAAAACCCTAAACGAGGCTTAAGTATTACTTTAAGCTGAAGTGCAAAAAAAAGAGGGCTTAAAAGACTATGCCAATTCATCATCTTCTGGACGCGGTGTTTTGCCAAGGGGTAATGGCTTTTCACTATGTTTGTCACGAATCACGGATGGATAAGTCCATGAGGCATAGCGCACCACTAATATCGCAAAGGCCAGAATCAGAATCGAACCGGTAATAATCACCAGATCCATGCTGGCTTTATGCGTGTGTTGAATATCTGCAATCAGCAAACGGGTCAGTGCAGTAATGGCAATATAAATCAGGAAACGTACTGGCATATGGTTGGTTTTGAAATAGATGCCGACCATGGCACCAAGTTCCAGATAAATAAACAACAGAAGAATGTCGTCAATGGTGGCGAACTGTTTCACGGTCAGAATGTCAATGACGGTATGGCCAGCGGACCAGATCACCATACAGCCAATAATAAACAGCGCAATATAATGAAAGCTTTCTACAGCAAGATTGCCAAGACGGTCGAGGAGAGCTTCAAATTTTTCAATTTTCGGACGTGATTTAGACATATTATCCTCCTGATTTTTCATGTGAAATAAAGATAGTTGCAGAATAACGTGCAAAGATCATGCACAGAATGATTGAATGAAAAATAAAGATTAAATTATTTGAACTTTTGCGCTTTTTTTAGACTAAATTGCTATATTGTATGGGTGGTAACATTGAATAAATAGGAGAAAAAAGTGTTAGATAAAATTCAAACAAAAATTAGCCAATTAGAAGCCGGAAAAAAATTAATCCTCGGCGTAGGCATTAAGGCTGAAGATATGCAAAAGGTGGTGGAGCTCTGCGAGTCTTTAGAGTCAGAGGGGAATATCAAAATTGTGAATAAACATTCGAATCCGAAAAGCAATAATCAGACGGATACCTTGCTAATTCAAAAAGTTTAATTGTTGCATTTTCATAAAAAACGCCTGCTGATGCAGGCGTTTTTATTGCAGATTTTCAGCTTAAGCTTGAGTCGTGAAATAATCTTCAGAGAAGTTCATGATGACGTCAGAACCTGATTTCACTTTAGTAATGCGTAATGCCAGTTCAGGCAGAATGCGTTGCACAAAATAACGTGCCAAAGCGAGTTTGTTCTGATAGAAATCACCCTCTTTATTTTTCGCTGCATTGGCAATGCGCGCAAACATATAAGAGAAACTCAACAGACCTACAGCGTGCAGATAGTCGACTGCGGTCGCATTCGGAAAGTCATGACTTTCTCTTGCTGCTTCCAGAATATACTGAGTCACTGATTCAACTTCAGTCGCTGCATCCAATGTGGCATCTTTAATGAAGTTCAGGTCTGCATCCAGACTATTGGCAAAGTCACGGATTTCAGAGATATATTCAGAGATATATTCGCCGCCACATTTAATGGTTTTACGGCCGATCAAATCTTGTGACTGTACGCCGTTGGTGCCTTCATAGATCTGGGAAATACGCAGGTCACGGATACATTGCTCCAAGCCCCATTCACGGATATAGCCATGACCACCGAAGACCATTTGTGCATCTAATGTCGCTTGGAATGCGGTATCCGTTAAATACGCTTTCGCGATTGGTGTTAATAGCGCAACACGGTCATTGGCTTTTTTCACCGCTTCAGGATCAGTCGAGAATTTGGTGATATCCAACTGTTGACCTACATACACGGCGAATGCACGTGAAGCTTCATTATTGGCACGTACATTCAGCAGCATACGGCGTACATCACCATGCACTAGAATACTGTCCGCAGGTTTGTTTGGTGATTGAACGCCAGCCGCGCTGCGACCCTGTAAACGGTCTGTCGCATATTGCGCAGCGTTTTGATAAGCGAATTCAGAAGCACCTAGGCCTTGGATACCCATCGACAGACGTTCGTAGTTCATCATCACGAACATCGCAGCCAGACCTTCGTTTTCTTTACCAACCAGGTAACCTTTGGCACCGTCAAAGTTCATTACACAAGTCGCAGATGCCTTGATCCCCATCTTGTGTTCGATTGAACCTGGGCCGACCGGGTTACGTTCGCCAATAGAACCATCTTCATTCACCAAGAATTTCGGTACGATGAACAGGGAAATACCACGAGAGCCGGCAGGCGCATCTGGGGTTTTCGCTAGAACGAGGTGAATAATATTTTCCGCCAGGTCATGATCACCACCCGTGATGAAAATCTTGGTGCCGCTGATGCTATAAGTGCCGTCTTCGTTACGTTCAGCTTTGGTCTTGATAATACCCAGATCAGTACCGGCATGTGGCTCGGTTAAGCACATCGTGCCTGACCATTCACCTGAATAAATTTTAGGTAAATAGGTTTCTTTTTGTGCTTGTGAAGCGTAGCTGTTCAGCGCCATGCCTGCACCAACAGAAAGCAGTGGATAGAGCATGAAAGATGGGTTGGTCGCGAACAGCATTTCATCAGAAAGTACCGTTAGCATTTTCGGCATTTCCTGGCCGCCCCATTCCATATCTGCGCCCAGACCAATCCAGCCACCTTCTGCATATTGTTTGAACGCTTCTTTAAAGCCAGCAGGTGTGGTCACATTACCATTTTCAATTTTTGCGCCTTCTTCATCGCCGGTACGGTTCAGAGGAAGCATGACGTTTTGAGAAAATTTTGCCATTTCTTCAAGAATCGCTTCTGCTGTCGCAGCATCCAGATGCGCTAGATTTTCATTGGCCTGCCAGAATTGTTCTGCATTGAAGACATCGTTCAGGATGAATTTCATATCGGCAAGTGGCGCGTTATAAATTGGCATGGTGTGTCACCTGTTTATTGTTTGATTAAATGAGTTTTAATCAGTCTAAAACACTCAAAATCTGAATGTTAGACGACTAAAGGTTAATTCTGTAACTCTTTATAAAGAAAAAGGACTGCCTGTTGATTGACCGTCCTTTTTCTGAAATGTAGCTAGTCTGAGACTAACTTAGAATGCAAAGTGTTCCGCATCCAGGTTCATCAATGGCTCTACACCTGTCGCAATCACTTCAACGTGTGAACGAACGCGTGGCAGGATTTTCTTGAAGTAGAAGCGTGCTGTCGTCACTTTGGCATTGTAGAAATCAACCTCAGTGGTGCCCGCAGCCAGTTGCTCCTGAGCAACCAATGCCATACGTGCCCATAGGTAAGCTAGAGTGACATAACCAGAGAAGTACAGGTAATCCACTGCAGCCGCACCGACTTCTTCAGGGTTTTGCATTGCACGCATACCAATTTGCATAGTCAGGTCGCCCCATTCTTTGTTCAAGGCAGCCAATGGTTCAATGAATTCTTTCATTGCAGCATTGTCTTTGTGCGCTTCAGCAAATTTATGGATGATCTTAGTGAAGTCTTTCAACATTGCACCTTGCGTACCCAATACTTTACGGCCTAACAAGTCAAGTGATTGGATCTCGGTTGTTCCTTCATAAATAGTAGAGATGCGTGTATCACGTACAATTTGCTCCATACCATATTCAGAAATAAAACCATGCCCACCTAACACTTGAACGCCATGTTTTGCAGACTCTGAACCTGTTTCGGTTAAGAACGCTTTTGCGATTGGAGTTAGGAGCGATAAGATGTTGTCAGAAGCTTTACGTTCCTCTTCTGTTGCCGCTTGTTCAACGATATCTGCATGTAGACACAATAGATACACTAGCGCGCGACCACCTTCTGCAAATGCTTTTTGCGTCAACAGCATGTTGCGTACCGCAGGATGCACAATGATTGGATCTGCTTCTTTTTCAGGTACTTTCGGGCCAGAAAGAGAGCGCATTGCCAGACGATCTTTTGCGTATGCAAGCGCGCCTTGGAATGAACCTTCAGATGCTGCAAGACCTTGAACTGCTGTACCGATACGTGCTGTGTTCATGAACGTGAACATGCAGTTCAGGCCGCGGTTTTCAGGTCCAATCAGAAAACCTTTCGCGTTTTGAAAGTTTAGCACACAGGTGGCGTTACCATGAATTCCCATTTTATGTTCGATAGAACCACAACGAACTGCGTTACGCTCTCCTAAAGAGCCATCTGCATTTACATTGAACTTCGGTACGATAAATAAAGAAATACCTTTGGTGCCTTTAGGTGCACCTGGCAAACGTGCCAATACAATGTGCACGATGTTTTCTGCCATGTCATGTTCGCCAGCAGAGATAAAAATTTTCTCGCCAGTGATGGCATAACTACCGTCGGCCTGAGGTTCGGCCTTGGTGCGAATAATACCTAAATCAGAACCTGCATGTGATTCGGTTAAACACATGGTACCCGTCCATTCACCTGAAACCAGTTTAGGCAGGTAAGCGTCTTTTTGTTCATCTGAACCGTGATGTTCTAAAGTACGTACGGCACCATGAGAAAGACCTGGGTACATGCCCCATGCCCAGTTTGCTGTACCTATCATTTCTGAAATCACGTTTCCTAGAGAAACAGGTAGAGCTTGACCGCCATATTGTTCTTCAGCAGACAGCGATGGAAAGCCAAGTTCGATGTATTTTTGGTACGCTTCTTTAAAGCCAGTCGGAGTCGTGACAACGCCGTCATTCCAGGTACAACCTTCACGGTCACCGGTCTGGTTGATCGGAGACAATTCGTTTTCACAGAAGTCGGCCGCAGCTTCTAAGTACTGATCTACTAGCTCACGGCTTACGTTTTCTTGGAATGCAGGGAGATTTGCATAGTGTTGTTCAGCATTTAATAATTCATGCAACACAAATTGCATATCACGTAAAGGCGCTTTGTATTGTGGCATATCGGTTTCCTCAATACTGGTTGAACCAGCGTTATAATCTTAGATGAACTAAAACCTGTCTTCATTGACACGGTTTGGAATGATCTAATCGTGCAACAACTTCCCCTGCGGTACAAGCTTTTCGGGGTGTTTTCTTGGTGACTGTAAAGTCAAAGATTAATCTGTATGATGCATTAAAGGTCTTGAGTATAAAGACTTTAGTCATATTCTGCAGGAAAGGAATAGTCAACTGTATGCATGAAAGAGCACGCAATAAAAAAGCACCCGAAGGTGCTAGTCGTGAAGCCTTGATTCCTATGCATTAATAAGCAGAGACTGTAGGCTGGAAACGGACATGACATTTGCCATTGATGGTTTGTTCACCCATCTTGATCTGTGCAGCAGTCCCGTCTTTTTTGCTTTGACAGGCTTGTAGCATGGCTTGTTGATGTGCCTGGTGTTGAGCGAGGCGCTGATCAAACTGTTTAGTCAATTCTGCACGTTTGGCATCCGTCAAGACTTCACCGTGCATCATGCCTCTACGCATATCGGCACGCATCGGACGATGCTCAGCTTTCATGTCGCGATGGCTTTTCATCTCTTTATGATCTGCTTTAAAGACCATCTTGCAGGTGCCGTCTATGGTTTTATCGCCAGTCTTGATTTGAACAGCCGAGCCCACAGCTTTATTGTCGCAGGCCTGTTGAAGCTGTTTGGCAAACTGCATGCGTTCTGCACGCTTTGCCTTAAACTGTTCACGCTGTTCGGGAGTTAGATGCTGTTTTTTGCCTTCATGATGTTTCATCATATGGGGGTGATCATTGTTTGGGACATTACTGGTGGATTGACAGGCAGTCAACGCACCCATTGATAAAACACTTGCACTGATTAAAGCTATTTTTGTCATGGTTTGCATTGTATTTATCCCCGTCAAGAAGCTGATTCTATGTCAGATAAAGATTAAACAATAAAGATGAAGAAACAATGAAGAGTTTTTTGCTGCGGTGTTCGCTACAATAATGAATATAGAAGAAAAATTGAGATTTCTATTTTGAACATTCGCCGCATTCCCATTGCATTACGTCTATTTTTGACCGTGCTGTTGACCACGCTGGTCATTACCACGGTAAGTCTGGGTGTATTGCATCTGAATATGCAGCGTAATTTCGCCCGTTATGTCGCTGATGTCGAAATGCAGAAGCTGGATTATGTGATTGAAAATCTGGCAGATGTCTATGCAGTCTATCAGGACTGGGGCAATGCGATTCAGGCACAGATCCTCCAGATGGAAGGTGAAGCCGCACCGGATGATTATGACCGTTTGTCACGCTGGTGGTTACGCCGTCAGTATGATATTGCCTTGCAGCAGCGTTATTTTCAGGAACAGACTCTGGCTCAGGTCGCACCCAGTATGGTAGATCCGGCGCTGCCACAACGTCAGGTCAATGAAGAAGAATTACGTGTGCTGGCATCTAATTTGCCTTCACAGTTTCAGCCCTTTGAAGGCTTGAAATTCCCGCTCAGCTCCAATCAGAATCTGTTTAGGGCTGATCGCAAGAATGGGGAACAGCCAGCACAGCAGCCGACCGGCAAGAAACAGTTTATCCAGATGCCGGATCGTCTTGGTCTCAGTTCACGTTTTTCTCTGTATGATGCCAAGCGTCGTTTTGTGGTCGGTGAGGCTTCGGATGAGCAGGTCTCTTATCGCCCAATTATGGTGAATAACCAGATTGTCGGCTATTTGGGCTTAAAACCGGTTCTGGATCAGGATGATGCCTTAAGTATCAATTTCTTTAGTAACCAGAAGCGTTATTTATTTCTGGTTTATGCACTCAGTATTTTGGCGAGTCTGATTGCGTCCTTGTTATTGGCGACTTATTTTAAAAAGCCGATTCAACGTTTGCTCAATGGTACACGTGCCTTGACCCAAGGAAATTATCAATATCAGGTTAAAGTGAACCGGAATGATGAATTAGGTGATTTATCCAATGAATTAAATGCATTGGCGGTGATTCTGGATCAGCATGAAACCTCACGCCGTCAGTGGGTGGCAGATACCTCGCATGAGTTAAAAACGCCACTAGCAGTCTTACAGGCACAGATTGAAGCGATGCAGGACGGGATTCGTAAACCAACGCCTGAACATTTTGCATCCATGCTGGCTCAGGTAAACAGCTTGAAAAAACTGACCCAAGATCTGGCCGCGCTGGCACAGGCCGATGCCCAGCAATTACAATTCTATTTTTCGACGGTGAATCCGTGGGAGGTGGTGCAGCAGGAACTCATCAACTTCCAGCCGAATTTTGAGCAGGCTGAATTGACGGTCAATGCAGACGGTGAGGGGACTGAGTTAAATCTGGATCTGGATCGTTTTAAACAGATTGTGGCGAACTTGCTCAGTAACAGTATTCGCTATACTGAAGCAGGCGGGCAGGTGCATATTCATACGACACAAGATGATAAAGAATGGACCTTATATATCGATGATAGTCCGTTTGGTCTGACTGATGAACAACTGGCGCGTATTGGTGAGCGTTTCTACCGTGTCGATGATTCTCGTACCCGGGCGACTGGCGGAACCGGACTGGGTTTGGCATTATCATGTAAAATTACGCAGGCGCTGGGCGGCAGCTTAAGCTTTGCACATTCACCACTGGGTGGTTTACGATGCAAGCTGAGCTTTCCTAAACAAGTGAAACCATAAAGGAAATATATTGATGAAACATGTCATGCTGGTTGAAGATGAAATCGAACTTGCACAGTTGGTGCGAGACTATCTGGAAGCTGCTGGTTTTGAGGTCAGTATGTTTCATGATGGGCAGGAAGCATATAACAGTTTTACCCAGCGTAAACCGAGTCTGATGATTTTGGACTTGATGGTGCCGCGTATGGATGGTCTGACCATTTGCCGTAAAGTCCGTGAACAGTCGGATTTGCCAATTATCATGGTGACCGCGCGTACTGAAGAAATTGACCGTGTGTTGGGTCTGAATATGGGTGCAGATGATTATCTCTGTAAACCATTTAGTCCGAAAGAACTGGTTGCGCGCGTACAGGCTGTGTTACGTCGTCTGGATCGTAAATCAGAACCGGAAAGCAATGACTTATTCCGTATGGACAAATCACAACAGCGCATCTGGTATCAACAAAAAGCCTTGAATTTAACGCCGACCGAATTCCGTTTGCTGGAGTTATTCGTGGAGCATGTCGGACAGGTCTATTCACGTGCGCAATTGCTGGATCATATTAATCCGGACAGTTTTGATGTGGCAGACCGTGTCATTGACAGTCATATCAAGAATTTGCGCCGCAAGATTTCCGATGCAGCTGAAACCGGCAACCGTCATGAGTGGATTCAGGCGGTGTATGGTGTGGGCTACCGTTTTGAATATCCTGAAGATTGATTAAAAAATAAATGTGGATGTTATTATTAACCATCCACATTTATTTAAACTTGTACTTTCAGAAAATATAAATCGTTAATCTGGTCCCATAAAAACTCATAGTCTTGCATGAGTGTAATATCGTTTCCGTAAGGCTTAGGAGTTCTATAACTTAATATCGTTCCTTCTTTGTACGTACTTTTATGCCTGAAATCAAAATCACGGGTATCATCCGAATATTTTATTTGGTTGCAATAGTGGGCATGATCAGTTGCGAGAATGAAATAACAAATGTCGATTCCATTTCTCTTGTAAAGTTCTAAATTTGAAAGATCTTTAAAGACATCTTAACGGTTGTTAGGTTCCCGATGGTTACTTTTCTTAAAGAATTTTAGTTCTATAGCAGCACAAGTTTGATGATCACCATCTTGATAACGAATTAAAATATCAATTCTTGCTCGCTCAGATTGACTCTTAATACTCGTTGTTTTTAAAGGTAAAAATGTTTCAAACTCTAAATGGAATTTGTCGCTTAACCTAAACTCATACAACTGCCCAAGTGTTTTTAAAATATGTCCTAATTCTAATTGGAAAGCACTTTCGTTATGTGTAATTAATCCTCCAAATGCGAGTTTGTGAGTAAGCAGCTTATATGCTGTTTCAATAATTTCATGTGTCAATTTAGTTTGATCAATTTTTTGCATGTTTTTTGAGTCTATTTATTAAGACGAACAACTCACCATCACTTCAGGCACATCACTTGGCAATGGCGCTAAATCTTCAGGCTGTTCCAAATCGGGCTGTTTCAGGTAAGGCTGACTGAGTAATTTAAACAGACGGTCTACTTCAGAAAAATCATCCCGCTCTGCCAGTTCAATGGCTTTCTGTGCCATATGATTCCGCAGAATATAATGCGGATTGGCCAGTTGCATGGCGGCATCCAATTCTTCTATATCCTGGTGTTCACGGATAGATCTATATTGCGCCAGGAATGCTTCAAACTGGCGTCGGTCCAGACAATCATCTTTAAGGGCTTCATAGTCTTTATTTTGCAACCCGATAAAACTCTGGGTATAGTCTAGTTGCTCACTTTGCAAAATTCGCAGAAAGGCCATAGCGCAGTCAAAACTGTCTTTATGGAAACTTGGCAAGCCCATTTTCTGGTTTAAACCATGTTTATAATATTCCAAGAATGTTGGTTCATAATGCTCCAGACATGCAGCTAAATCCTGTTTCCATTGTTCTTTGTCATAATCTGTAGGGCAGAGCGGGACCAGATTGTTTAACCATTGCCACAAATTCCAATGTCCGATACTTGGCTGCTGCTGATAGGTATAACGCCCTTGATAATCCGAGTGGTTATTGATCCAGTTCGGACGGAAGCGCTCCATAAAGCCATAAGGACCAAAGTCCAAAGTTGAACCGGTAATATTCAGGTTGTCAGTATTCATCACGCCATGTGCAAAACCAACCAGTTGCCATTTGGCAATCATCACCGCAGTGCGCTGAATAACTTTTGTGGCAAAGCTCAGAATCGGCTGTTCGGCTTGCAGGCATTCTGGATAATGCCATTCGATACATTTCTGGATAAATTCAGCTAGTAGATCTGGCTGATACTGATTGATCCATTCAAAATGGCCGAAACGGATATGACAGTCTGAAGTACGCAACATCATCGCGCCCGGCTCTAGCTTCTCACGCTGAATACCTTGGATTGATGAAGTAAAACCAACTGCATTACTGGATGCTACACCTAAAGCATTTAAGGCATGACCTGCCAGATACTCACGAATGACTGAACGCAGTACTGCACGACCATCGCCCATGCGTGAATAAGGGGTTGCACCAGCACCTTTTAAATGCAGGTCAATGGTCTGATTATTTTTATCCAGAATTTGCGCAATCAACAACCCGCGACCATCTCCCAACTGTCCTGCCCATTGTCCAAACTGATGACCTGCATAGACCATAGCCAAGGGTTCAAATTCAGTAAAAACTTTCTGACCACTACAAATCTCGACCCATTGCGCCTTGTCTTCATCCGACCATTGCAGTTGCTCTGCTAAAGCTGCATTAAAATGTCCGGCTTTCGCACCTTTTAACGGCAGCGGAACTTGATGGTGATAGAGGCGGGCGGGCAGTGTTTGATAGCGAGAGTTAAAATACATGGCATCAGTACAGGATTGGAATAAATTTACTATAACAAAGATAGCTGTATAAAACTGTTGTATAAGCGAGAGTTCACGTTATCTTTCGGACATAAAAAAAGCCCCAATCGGGGCTTTAGTGTTCAACAGCTTTTATTGAGAAACTGCAGATTTTTTCAAATTACGAACCAGTAGATTCAAGGTTTGACGATGATGAGAAAGACGCTGTTCAACCAGCTGGAATTCAACTTTCAGCTTGTCATCCATCTGATGGATTTTTTCAGCCATCGATGCTTTCTTGACCTGAATTTCCTGTTCTTTCAGCTTCGCCCAGTCATTTAAAGTTTGGGTAAATGCATCATATTCCTGTGCGATCTTGGTTTTTACCGCCGAGATATCTTCAGAAACATCATGGCCATATACCGCAAGATCCTGTTCAGCATATTTAAACTTCATTGCCAATTCCGCTTTTTTGATATTAAAGCTAGGAATGCGGCGCAAGTTTTTAGCTAAACCAAGTTTAGAACAAGTCCAGATCAACCATTTAGTTGGATCGTATTGCCACCATTTTACGCCGTTACGGTAATCGTATTGGAAAATGTGGTGATAGTTATGATAACCCTCACCCCAAGTTGCAACCGCGAGTACGAAGTTGTCACGTGCAGTATTTTCGTCGGTATAAGGACGATTTCCCCACATGTGGCATAGCGAGTTAATGAAGAAGGTTACATGATGGCTCAGGATTAAACGCATTAATCCACCCAACAGCAATACGCCCCAGACATCGCCGACTGCCCAGCCAATTGGCAATAAAATCGCGGCATGAACAGCTATTACTAAAGGAACGTAGTATTTGTCCTGAAACATCACCACTTTGTCTTTTAACAGATCTGGCGCATTTTTATAGTTGGCAGCACCAGATGGATAATCACGTAACATCCAGCCAATATGTGCGTACCAGAAGCCTTTATTGATCGAGTACGGGTCTTGATCAACATCATCGACATGACGGTGATGGGTACGGTGACCAGATGCCCAGAATAAAATACTATTCTGTACAGCAAATGTACCCATAATCATCAAGATGATTTTTAATGGTAAAGTGGCTTCATAAGCACGATGTGCCCACAGGCGATGGTATCCTGCTGTAATGCCGAGGCTGCTTACGCCCAGTAAAACAAACATACTGATCCAAGCGGCAGCGCTAAAATCATGGTGATACGCATACAACGGAATCGCAATCAGGGCTACAATCGGTAAAAATACCAATGCAAACACAGCAATCCAGTTGATGGGGGCTTTGGGTAAGGGAGCATTCATCTCCAACAGCACTCCTAGAACCTCGGAAGGTATAACAAAAAGCAGAAACTACTGTTGGTTTTAACAGCAGCCTATCTTGTCCATATTAGCATGTGCCCTAAGGCATCACTAGCATTATTGTACGGTTGTATTGTACTTGTCGGTAACAGAATTAGTAGGGCAGAAGTGACCATTTTGCGAGCGTAGACGGGTTCTGATTTCCTACTAAGTGACTGAGGATTATCACTCTTTCAGAAAATGGAAACCGAATGAATCAGAGGAAAATGGTTGTTCATAATTTCTACAATATTATCAGCAAATTTGCGGAATATAGATGTTGGACAACTTTATTTCACTTTCAAATAAAATCTGATTAAGGACGATTCACGCTTTCCTTATTGTATTATCGACATGAACTGGGTCAAGAAATACCGAGATCAATCAAGGCTAAGAGAGATTATCTAGAGTTGTTGTAGCATCAATTTTGGATAATCGGTAATCAGCCCCTGAATGCCCCAGTCTCGCAGCTGTTTAGCTCGGGTCACATCATTGACCGTCCAGACACTGATATTCAACTCGGCAGCCTGAGTGGCCTGAATCAGGTCTTTACTGGCCAGTTCATCCATCCAGCCAATATGACAGCATCCCAGTTCCAGCGCCTGATCAATGGCCTGATGTTTAACATCGGTTTCAATCAATAAACCGCGTTTTAAACGTGAGTTATGCTGTTTGAAAGCATCCAGAATTTTGGCATCAAAGCTGGTAATAATGGCTGCCTGCTCATAACCTTGTAACTGCTGTTCGACTTTAAACGCGATTTTTTCAGCTGCTGCTTCAGAGTCAACACTTTTAATTTCGACTTCAATATGCTCAAAATTTCGAATGACATTTAAGGTTTGATCGAGCAGTGGGGTTGCTTCGATTTTATTCCATTCTGACCAGGCCATTGCGTGATTATATTGGGTAAGATCTTGACGGTTACACTCATATAGATGCTTCTGCAAACCGGTGGTACGCACAAAGTCGTCATCATGCATGATAATTAAAGCGTTGTCTTTAAGCTGACGGACATCAAACTCAACGGCGCGAATGCCGATCTCCTGAATATATTGAAAACCGCCCAAGGTATTTTCAGGGGCTTCGCCACGTGCACCACGATGTCCAATTATGCGCATAAGATGCTCATGAGTGGGAAAGTTAAGTTCATTTTGCGAGGGCTACGTGACAGAAGGATGACACATTCTATTTTCGTCAGATGCTCTGTAAAATCAAGAGACATCTGACGTGTATTTTTAGATGCTAACTTGAAACATAATTTTACTTTTCGATGCTGTCATTGATATTTTTTTGCCATAGTATTTCGGAGCCGCCCTCAGCACGTTGCAGGGTGCGTGATGCGACAAATAACCAGTCCGATAAACGGTTAAGTAGTTGCAGTGACGCTGCCTGAATATTTTGGTCACGGTGATGCACGGACATCACGCTGCGTTCTGCGCGACGGCAGACTGCACGCGCCTGATGGGCAAAGCTGCACACCAGCGTTCCGGCAGGCAGAATAAAGTCTTTTAACATCGGCAACGCTTCATTCATGCGGTCGATATCATTTTCCAGAAACTCAATCGATACCGATTGCACCAGATTAAAATCTGGAATACATACTTCACCACCCAGATCAAATAGCCAGTGCTGGATCAGGCTTAAAGATTTATCCCAAGTAGCTTGATCTTCAATGTTACTTGCTGAAATTTGTGCACGTAATACGCCAATCACGGCATTTAGTTCGTCGACATCACCGAGTGCTGTGATACGCAAATCATCTTTGGCAACACGTGAGCCATCACCGAGTCCTGTGGTACCTGAATCGCCTGTGCGGGTGTAGATTTTGCTTAAACGGTGGCCCATATGTGTTCCTTGAATTTTTAATGAAGATAATAAAAAAGGATAATGTCGGTCATAACATTATCCATAAACTGCGCTGTTTTAAAGTTTTTTGCTGTTTAGAGCTTAGTATTTAAAGGTGATGCCTGCAGAAGCGAGACGGCCACCGTTCACATAGTACTGGTCGCCAGCGCTATGCACAGTTTTGTATTTCACATCACCGACATTTTCAATGTTAGTAAACAGTTTAACTGTTGGATTAATATTCCAATATGCATTTAAGTCAACACGTGCATAACCTGGAATATCACGACTAAAGTCCTTCGCTTTCGATTTTGCTACCAGTGCAGCACTTAAACCGTAATCGGCATTTTGTAGACCTGTCGATACAGTGAATGACTGACGAGGGCGACGTAATAGCTCTGAATTCTGTTTCGTATCTTCAGTTTTGACATAAGTGTAACCGGCATTAATAAAGAACTGATCTTTTGCCCATTGTGCCGTCAATTCGCCGCCAGTCATCTTGGCTTCATCAATGTTTTGGTTTTGGTAAACAGTAGTTGGAAGCCACTCTTCTCCACAATCAATAATACATTCCGAATTAATTAAATTATCGACTTCCGTATAGAAAGCGGAAGCACCTACTAAAATATTTAATGGAAGTTTTTGATCTATCCCCATTTCATACGAAATGCTTTCTTCAGGCTTCAGTTGATCATTGCCGCCAAAAGCATACATATCATTTAAAGTCGGTGCCTTAAATGCTGAACCAATATTGGTATAAATGCTGGTATTAGGGAGCAGTTGATAACGGATACCACCTTGTGCAACGGTATGTGAGCCAAATTTTTCGTTATCTTCGACACGCACACCCATCTGAGTGCTTAAGCTATTTGTCTGATACTGATGCTGAATATAGTAGCCTGTTGAATTAATATCTTCATCAATAGCCTGGGTTTTTGCATCGGTATTACGCTGGGTAATGCCCAGTAAAACATTTTGTGCTGCTGTGAAATTCCATTTGCCATAGATTTCTGCTTCTTGCGTGGTGCTATGTACAAAGCTGCTTGATGTGACCTGATCTAAGTCATCTTTAAACTGAGATAGACGTGCATTAATTTCAGTGGCTTGTGTTGGGTTAATACGACCTTTTAAGTTTACAATTTTATTTTCAAAATCTTGGCTGGAAAATGCACCCCAATTACTGTATTGGACATTTCCTGAATTTTGACTGTAATCGAGTGATGTTGCATAACGCTCTTTTTCAATACCGAATTTTGCACTATAGCCTTTTTGATCATAACTGTAGTCACGGTTGTCATTGATATTGAATACAGGTGTGCCGTCAGTTTCTAAAACTTGACCGCGAATCTGCGCATACACCCCATTTTCTGCCAAGTCAGCCCCAATAATTGATTTGTAGGTTTGATTCTCACCAATTTCACCTGTTACAAAGGCACTCGTTTTTTCAGGCGTTTTTGTTACAAACTGCACTACACCACCAATTGCGTCTGTACCATAAAGCACAGACGCAGGGCCTTTTAATACTTCAATCTGTTTAAGATCTGTGGTGTCTAAAAAAGGAATAGACGCTGCACCTGTGGTGGCTGTATTTAAACGAACACCATCACGTAGTACTAAAACTTGATTGGAATTGGTACCGCGTAAAAAAATAGAAGTTTGCTGGCCATAACCACCCGATTGCACGACATTAATACTTGGGTCTGTTTTGAGTAAATCTGGTAGTGCTTTAAGAGGTGATTGCTCAAGAATTACAGGTTCAATAATCGAAATACGCGCTGGTACATTTTCAATGTTTTCTGCAGAGCGAGTTGCCGTGACCACAATGGTATCTAAAGATGCTTTCGCAACTTTTTGCTCGTTAGCAAAAACAGATGAAGTGGTACCCAACGCAAGTGCGATCGCACCTACCAAGGCAGTAGGTTGAAATTGAATAGACATGAATTGCTCCCTACATTCACTTCCCCGTGAATGATTGAGTTATAGAACACAACAAGCAGGTTTCCGGACTTAAATGTGCAAAGCAGCGACTTTGCTGTATATCCACCTTCCCACATCAAGATGCAGTGGTGTAAACCGAAGAGTTTAAATTGATAGACGTTTCATTTTTTACCGTTGCGGGGGCAGTGCTGGATTTACACCAGCTTCCCTAAAGCCTGAAGGCTTGGACTTGCTGCAAAGTGAGCGCAGTATAAAGTCAGTATGAGTTATATACAATCTGCATAGAGAATAATCCGGATGAACTTTTACGCAAGTCAGAAAAATTGCATTACAATGATTTGCCCCAATCTTACAGATTGTTCAATACATTGGTAGATCTAGAGCCAACATAATATGCGAACCCGTGCCAAAATTTGTGGAATCACCCGAGTTGAAGATGTACATGCCGTAGTCAATGCCGGCTGTGACGCGATAGGATTTGTATTTTATCCACCGAGTCCACGACATGTTACTTTAGAGCGGGCTGAAATCCTGATTCAGTCGGTTCCAGCTTATGTACAGGCGGTGGGTTTATTTGTGAATAGTCACGCAGATGAAATTCAGGCGATTTTAAATAAAGTACCGCTGGATATTTTGCAATTTCATGGCGATGAAACGCCTGAACAATGTCAGGCCATCGCCCAACAGGTCGGACGCCGCTGGTATAAAGCCATTCAGGTAAAACCTGATCTGGATGCAGTCGCAGAAATTCAAGGTTATCAAGATGCAGGCGCAAGCGCAGTGCTATTAGATGCATGGCATCCTGATCTGAAAGGTGGCACAGGGCACAGCTTCGATTGGGACACATTTCCCAAACTCAATATTCCCTTGATCTTGGCAGGCGGTTTAAATCCTGACAATATTGAACAGGCAATTCTCACCACACAGGCGTATGCCGTCGATGTGAGTGGCGGTGTCGAGTCCGCAAAAGGTATTAAAGACCAACAACTCATAGAACGCTTTATGCAAGGAGTCCATCGTGGATCAGCAAAGTACTAGCCAGAACAGTCAGGCAGTTGACTATACCCAATTCCCGGATGAACGCGGGCATTTCGGTATTCATGGCGGACGTTTTGTGTCAGAAACACTCATGGCGGCTTTAGAAGACTTGGAAAAGCTCTATTTCCGTATGAAAGATGATGCGCAGTTTTTGGCAGAATTTGACCGTGACATGGCGTTTTACGTCGGTCGTCCGAGTCCTTTATATCATGCTGAACGATGGTCGAAAGAGTTGGGTGGCGCACAGATTTACCTGAAACGTGAAGACCTGAACCATACCGGTTCGCACAAAGTAAATAATACAATCGGTCAGGCCTTACTGGCGAAGCTTTCCGGCAAGAAACGTATTATTGCCGAAACAGGGGCAGGCCAGCACGGTGTGGCGACGGCCACCATCGCAGCACGTTTAGGTCTTGAATGCGTAGTATTCATGGGCGCAGACGATGTAAAACGTCAGGCGATGAACGTCTACCGTATGCGTTTATTAGGCGCGACGGTTGTGCCGGTAGAAAGTGGCTCCAAAACATTAAAAGATGCCATGAACGAAGCCATGCGTGATTGGGTGACCAATGTTGATTCAACTTATTACGTGATTGGTACTGTGGCAGGTCCACACCCATATCCGCAACTGGTTCGTGATTTCCAGTCGATCATTGGTCGTGAAGCACGCCGTCAGATTCTGGAACAGGCTGGCCGTTTACCAGATGCCCTGGTAGCATGTGTCGGTGGTGGATCTAATGCAATGGGCTTGTTCTATCCATTCCTGAATGACCAAGATGTGAAAATGTACGGCGTTGAAGCAGCAGGTCATGGGATTGAATCAGGTAAACATTCTGCGCCATTGAATGCCGGTCATGTCGGTGTTCTGCATGGTAACCGTACTTATCTGATGTCGGATGCGCAAGGCCAGATCATCGAAACACATTCAATTTCTGCAGGTCTGGATTATCCAGGTGTGGGTCCGGAACATAGCTTCCTGAAAGATATGGCTCGTGTTAAATACGTACCGATCAATGATCAGGAAGCTTTACAAGGTTTCCGCGACTTGACCAAGATTGAAGGCATTATTCCGGCGTTAGAAAGCGCACATGCTATGGCTTATGTCACTAAACTTGCACCGACCATGGACAAGGATCAAATTATTATTGCGACGGTTTCAGGTCGTGGTGATAAGGACTTGATGACCGTTGCCCGTATTGATGGCGTGGAAATGGTAGAGATGTAAGCTCCTTAAAGTCCTCTCCTTGCAGGAGAGGGTTTGGGAGAGGTTATTTCAATAAAAAATCGTGCTAAGTTTTCTTAGCACGATTTTTTATTGAGTAGATTTTGAAAGAACACGTTTGTATGGAATTAAGAGAATTCACCTTGCGCGCGCTCTTTGGCCCATTCACGTAAAACAAATTTCTGCAATTTTCCGGTCGAAGTTTTTGGAATTTCGGTAATCACCACATCCTTAGGCACTTTAAAACGGGCCAGATGCTCACGGCAAAATTCCATAATTTCTTCTTCAGTGGCCTTGGTGCCTTCTTTGAGCTCAATAAAGGCACAAGGAACTTCCTGCCAGCGTGGATCAGGCTTGGCGACTACCGCTGCAGTCAGCACCGCCGGATGCTGATACAGTACTTCTTCCACTTCAAGCGATGAAATATTTTCTCCGCCAGAAATAATCACATCTTTGGAACGGTCGGTAATTTTGGCATAGCCATCCGGTTGGCATACCGCCAAATCTCCCGTATGGAACCAGCCACCGGCAAAGGCTTCTGCTGTCGCCTCAGGATTTTTCAGATAACCTTTCATCACGATATTGCCACGGAACATGATTTCACCCATGGTCTGACCATCATGTGGCACTTCCTGCATGGTATCCGGATCAAGCACTTTCATGCCATCTTGCAATGGATAAGGTACGCCTTGGCGGGAGTGCAACTGTGCTTGTTCCTGAATAGATAAATCACTCCAGCCGGCTTGGGATGCGCACAGTGCAGAAGGACCGTAGGTTTCTGTCAGGCCGTAGACATGGGTTACGTTAATGCCAATATTGCGCATGCCTTCAATGATTGCTGCTGGAGGTGCGGCACCCGCCACCATCACTTCGACACGGTGATCAATTTTGGTCTTTTTCTCTTCAGGTGTGTTAATCAGCATCGACAGGACAATCGGTGCCCCACAGAAGTAATCGACTTTATGTTCGGCAATCAGTTTAAAGATCAGTTCAGCATCGACTTTACGCAAGCAAACGTTGGTTCCGCCGTTGGCTGCCATGGTCCAGGCAAAGCACCAACCATTACAGTGGAATAGCGGCAGTGTCCATAAATAGGTGGCACGTGGTGTCATGCCACAGGCAATAATATTACTGGCTGCGTTAATGTAGGCACCGCGATGATGATAGACCACGCCTTTCGGGTTGCCTGTGGTTCCAGAGGTATAGCTTAAGCTGATGGCATCCCATTCATCTTGTGGTAGATGCCATTCAAAGTTTGCATCGCCTTGCGCAATCCATTCTTCATATTCAATTTGACCAATACGTTGATCTTCACCTTCAAACTCTACATCGGCCACATCAATGACATAAATGTCTTGTGAAACTAGAGCGAGTGCTTCAGTCGCAAGTGCGGTAAATTCAGGATCGACCAATAACACTTTACTTTCAGCATGTTCTAGCATGAAAGCAAGGGTCTTGGCATCCAGACGGGTATTTAAGGTATTCAGAACTGCGCCTGCCATCGGCACAGCAAAATGCGCTTCGATCATGGCAGGGACGTTAGGCAGTAAGACAGACACGGTATCATTTTTACCGATGCCTAATTTTTGGAGTTGGTTGGCAAACTGACGACAACGGTTGTATTTCTCACGCCAGGTAATACGACGCTTACCGTGAATAATCGCGTTCTGGTTTGGATAGATATAAGCTGCACGATCAAGATAGCGTAAAGGTGATAAGGCTACAAAATTCGCGGGGGTACGCGGTAATTCATCATATGCGCTAACCATTGTAAAACTCCGTTCTATATTTATTTTCATATCCTGTTGAAAAGATATGTATTTCTCAGAAATCTTGCATTTATGCTTTAGTCGAGTACGATTTTACAAATTTTAAGTAATTGAATATTAATAAAAATATTTAACCCTACTTAAATGTTCTGAACGCCTGGGTTCCCAAGTTTGATTTTTTAGGTATTTTACTCTAATTGAGCGATTAAAATAATATCAGCCAAGGAAGAATAATGAAAATACAACAGGCGAATGACGTCTGGCGAAACTGGTCGGGGAGCCAGTTTAGTGCAGTCCATATATTTAAACCAATAAATATCAATGAATTAAGTGATGTGGTGCAGTCGCATGCACATATTCGTGCAGTGGGGGCAGGACATTCCTTTAGCCCATTGGCCAAGACAGATGAGGTGTTGCTTAATCTCGATTTGTTAAAAGGTATCGTTGCCTTTGATCAAGAGAAAACCCAATGCACCGTGCGGGCCGGGACGCGTTTATATGATTTGGGGAAAGATCTGGTACCGATCAATCAGGCCTTAATCAATCAGGGCGATATAGACCAGCAAAGTCTGGCCGGAGCGATTTCTACCGGAACGCATGGCACGGGCATCGATTTACCTTGCATCTCTGCTTTCGTGGAAGGCTTTGAATTACTGACCGCGGATGGAGAGCTGTTGCAATGTCATCGTGAGCAGAATGCTGAGATATTTCAGGCTGGACGGGTGGCGTTGGGCAGCTTGGGCATATTGACCCAAATAACCCTGCAAAATCGACCACGATATAAACTAAAAGAACAGATCCAGCTCTGTTCATTAAAAGACATATTTACCCATATTGGTCAATGGAAACATCAGCACCGACATATTGAGTTTTGGGCTTTTCTGCATGCCGATCAGGTGATACTGAAAACCCTGGATGACACGGAGGATGACATTCAGCCGAGACAGGAAAGCTGGCCTTCGGAAGGTACTTTATTAACCGTATGTTCGGAATTGACGCGACTTTTCCCAAAGACAAATCCCTATCTGCAAAAACTGCTGAGTGTGTTTGTTAAATCGACTTGCTATGTAGATTGGTCATCCCGGATTTTTCCGACCCCGCGCCAGACCAAATTTAATGAAATGGAATATCAGATTCCGGTTGATTCAGGCTTGCAGTGTCTGGACGAGATTCTGCATATTTTACGTAAACATCAGGTGCCGATGTTTTTCCCGATCGAGTTCCGTTATGTCAAAGGCGATGAGATCTGGCTGAGTCCTTTTTATCAGCGTGATTCAGTTTCTATTTCCATCCATCAGTTTTATAAACAGGATTACCATGCCGTATTTGATTTGGTCGAACCTATTTTGCAGAAATATCAGGGACGGCCACATTGGGGGAAATTGCATTCCATGAGCGCAGCTTCACTTCGGAATTTATACCCGAAATGGGACGATTTTATGACGCTGCGTCAGCAACTGGATCCCAAGCAAAAATGGCTAAATCCGTACTTAAAGCAGCTTTTTTTGCCTGAAAATTAGGAAATGGCGATGCAACCGAATTATTTTCAGCAATTAACCCAGGATTTAAAACAGCAGGGAACAGGCACGCCGCAACTGATTTTAGATGTAAAAACTTATCAATATAATTTGGACTATGTACAGTCAAAATTACCTACGCAGTTAAAACCACGCTTGGTGGTGAAATCCTTGGCCAATATGCAGTTGCTTAAACTGGCTAGTGAAAAACTGAATACTCAGCGTTTTATGCTGTTTCATCTTCCGCATCTCGCAGAGATTATCCAAGCCTTTGAACAAGCCGATATTTTGCTGGGTAAGTCTATGCCGATCCGGGCAGTAGAACTGTTTTATCAAAGCAATGGTCAACACGATATTTATATTCAATGGCTGATTGATGATCTGGGGCGATTACAACAATATCTGCAGCTCGCTCAACAACTCGACATCAGTTTGAATGTAAATATTGAAATTGATGTCGGTTTGCATCGTGGTGGAGTACAAAATTCGCAGCAATTTGTGGCATTGCTTAAGCTGATTCAACAACATTCAAAGCATTTAAAACTATCAGGTTTGATGGGCTATGACGCGCATGTCGCAAAGTTACCAAAAATCATAACAAGTCCTGAAAAAAGTTATCAACAATCGCAACACACTTATCAACACTACAAAGCCATTCTTCAGCAGCAATTCCCGGATTTATGGCATGAGGGTCTGTGCTTTAACGGAGGTGGAAGTCCGACCTTTATGCAGCATTGCCAGCAGAGCGAATGCAATGATCTGGCTTTTGGTTCCATGTTGGTCAAGCCGAGTGATTTTGATTTGGATCATTTATCGGAACTCAAATGTGCACTCTGGATTGCCACTCCAGTATTGAAAGTTTTGCCCTATAGCCAATTGCCCGGTTTGGAGCTACTGAATCATCTTCCACATAAATATAAAGCTTTGTTTGTGTATGGTGGTTATTGGCGAGCAGATTATATTTATCCTGAAAAAAGCCGGCCGCATGTGTTGTATGGCCGCAGCAGCAATCAGGAAATGCTTCAGGTGCCTAAACCGTGTGACATTGCAGTGGATGATTATGTGTTTTTAAGGCCGACTCAGAGTGAAGCGATTATTCCGCAATTCGCTCAGCTTTATGCTTACATACAGAGCAAATTCGAAATATGGGATAGCTTTAGAGAATAAAAACAAAGCCGAAAATTTCCTGATCTGAGTAAAGGCAAAGTATTGGCAAATAAATTCAAAATGAGCCAAATCGCGAATTTTCTAGGTGAAAAGGTTTAATCCCGTGGCTAAGACGTGTAAAATTCAAGTCGATTTTTATTTATCCACCGTTTTTATCTTTTGAGGTTCTCCTCGATCATAATCTCGCGGTGATATGCCCCATGGTACGGGGCATCACTCCTTAAGGATTTTCTTATGCCAATTATCACTTTACCCAATGGCGATCAAAAACAATTTGATCACGCCGTATCTGTGATGGACGTTGCGCTTAGCATCGGACCTGGTCTTGCAAAAAATACAGTGGCAGGTCGTGTAAACGATCGTCTTGTTGACGCGTCTGACTTGATTACTGAAGATGCAACCTTACAAATTATCACGCCTAAAGACGAAGCAGGCGTGGAAATTATCCGTCACTCTTGCGCGCATTTGGTCGGTCATGCTGTTAAGCAATTGTTCCCAGAAGCGAAAATGGTAATTGGTCCTGTCATTGAAGAAGGTTTCTACTATGACATCTGGATGCCACGTCCATTCACATTAGACGACATGGCAGCGATTGAAGAGCGTATGAAAAAGCTCATCGATCAAGACTATGAAGTTGTGAAAAAAATGACTCCTCGTGATGAAGTGATTGCAGAATTCACAGCACGTGGCGAAGAATACAAATTACGCTTGATTGCAGACATGCCTGAAGAAACTCAAATGGGCTTGTACTACCACCAGGATTATTTGGATATGTGTCGTGGTCCGCACGTTCCAAACACTAAATTCTTAAAATCATTCAAGCTAACTAAAATCTCTGGCGCTTACTGGCGCGGTGATGCGAAAAACGAACAGTTACAACGTATTTACGGTACCGCTTGGGCAGACAAGAAACAGCTTGCAGCGTATGTAAAACGTATTGAAGAAGCAGAAAAACGCGATCACCGTAAAATTGGTAAAGCGCTTGATTTGTTCCATATGCAGGAAGAAGCACCGGGTATGGTGTTCTGGCATCCGAACGGTTGGACCATTTATCAAGTGCTTGAACAATACATGCGTAAAGTTCAGCAAGACAATGGCTACGAAGAAATCCGTACCCCGCAAGTTGTCGATTTCACGCTGTGGGAAAAATCAGGACATGCTGCCAACTATGCAGACAACATGTTCACCACGCATTCTGAAAATCGCAACTATGCGGTGAAGCCAATGAACTGTCCTTGTCACGTGCAAGTGTTCAACCAAGGCTTGAAGTCATACCGTGATCTTCCTGTACGTTTGGCAGAGTTTGGTTCATGTCATCGTAACGAACCATCAGGTTCTTTACATGGCATTATGCGTGTGCGTGGCTTTACTCAGGATGACGCGCATATTTTCTGTACCAAAGAACAGATTGGTCCTGAAGTTGCAGACTTTATCAAATTGACACTGGATGTATACAAAGATTTTGGCTTCGAAGAAGTACAAATGAAGTTGTCGACGCGTCCTGAAAAACGTGTGGGTGATGACAAGCTTTGGGATATGGCAGAAAAATCTTTGGCAGATGCTTTAGATGCTGCAGGTCTTGAGTGGGAACTTCAACCAGGCGAAGGCGCATTCTACGGTCCGAAGATTGAATTCTCTCTGAAAGACTGCTTAGGTCGTGTCTGGCAGTGTGGTACCATTCAGTGTGACTTTAACTTGCCAGAACGTCTAGATGCTTCTTATGTCACTGAAGATAATGACCGCGATCAGCCAGTAATGTTACATCGTGCAATTCTTGGCAGTTTCGAGCGTTTTATTGGTATACTGATCGAACACTACGCAGGCTTCATGCCACCTTGGTTGGCACCAATGCAAGCGTGTGTGATGAACATTACCGATTCTCAAGCTGAGGCATGTGAGTCAGTCGTCGCAAAACTTAAAGAAAACGGTATCCGTGCAATTTCTGACTTGAGAAATGAGAAAATCGGCTTTAAGATTCGTGAACGTACATTAGAGCGTATTCCTTACTTACTGGTACTTGGGGACCGTGAAGTAGAGGAAGGTACCGTAAACGTGCGTACCCGCTCAGGAACAAATTTGGGTACTATGTCAATCGATGCTTTCGTTGACCTAGTAAAAGCAGCCGTAGCCGAACGCGGCCGGTACATTGTGGAGTAACAGCGATTAAACAGCCTGACCGTAATCAACAGGGCGGTAACAAATCAAACCGTCCTGCCTTGAATGATGAAATTCGTGCGAAAGAAGTCCGTCTTGTCGACGAAAATGGTGAGCAAAAAGGGATTGTAAGCTTAGCTGACGCCCTACGCGCAGCAGAAAGTGTTGAACTTGATCTTGTTGAGATCGTAGCAAACGCTGAGCCACCAGTATGTAAGATTATGGACTTCAACAAGCATTTGTTTGATCTTAAGCAAAAGCAGAAAGAAGCGAAGAAAAAACAACATCAAGTCCAGGTGAAAGAAATCAAGCTACGCCCGGGTACTGATGTTGGTGATTACAACGTAAAACTACGTGCAATCATCAAGTTCCTTGAAGAAGGTAACAAGGTGAAAATCACGCTTCGTTTCCGTGGTCGTGAAATGGCGCACCAACAGTTGGGTCTAGCTCAATTGCAAAAAATTGAAGCTGACGTGGCTGAATTCGGTACTGTTGAGCAGATGCCGAAAATGGAAGGCCGTCAAATGGGTATGTTACTTGGTCCTAAAAAGAAAAAGTAAGCACTCATTAAACGAAAAAAGCCCTGCATATGCAGGGCTTTTTTTATGCTCTAAAATTCCACGCATTGTACATAGCTTGAATAATTTCCCTGGCTTGCTGCCGGGAAAACATCGATAGCTGAATCCGGAAAAACCCGAGGCAAATTTGATTCATCAGACCAGGCTGACACAATTTAAAATCCAAAGTGCCATCGCGTGGACTAATCACATGTGCTGGCATGTTATAGAGCCAACGTTTGAGATGTGCTTTGAGAGAAGCATAGCGTGGATTTAGAAAACTATACTGTACCGAATGTCGTTTTAAGCACAGGCTGATGCGGAAACCGGCCAAAGTATAATAAATAGCGTGTGAGGTGATTTTCAGTTTAGTTCCCAGCATAAGCAGCGAAAGACCAAGAAAGCCGCCAATATAAACATAAAAGCCAGGAGACTCCTGCCATAAAAATAATAGTCCTTGGAAAAAACTGGAATTGCTACGTGCACTGCTGAAATAAAAAATGCTGAATATTCCGACCGGATAACAAAACAGCAAATATCCCATAGTGCGCATGATCGGGCTAGCTTGATGAAACAGGATGTTTTCTGGCACATTCATGGTTTATTTTTATGATCAGAAAGCGTATTGCCTTAATGAGCTTAGGTAATCTGTAGCCAAAAAGAAAGGCCCTTTCGGACCTTCCTTTGCGTACTTAATCAAGCTTATTCCACTGATTTTTCATCGTTTGCAATGAGCAGTTTATTGCCAATCGGGATTTGACGTGGCAATTTTTCTTCTGGAATAATGCGCTGCAAGTCGATGATCAATAAACCATTTTCATAGTCTGCCTGTTGTACTTCAATATATTCATCCAGACGTAAAGACAATTTAAATGCACGTCGTGCAATGCCTTTGTGCAGGAATTCAGTAGTGTCATTGCTCTGATTTTCAGGCTTGCCTAGGATGGTCAATAACTTATTTTCCAGACGAATGTCGAGTTCTTCCTGACGGAAGCCCGCAGTTGCGACCACGATGCGATAATTATTCTCGCCATGCTTTTCAATATTATAAGGAGGATAATTCGGTGCATCGCTTTGCATGGCATAGTCAATAAAGTCATTCAGGCGGTCAAAACCGATGCTGCGACGAAATAATGGATGAAGATTTAAGTTACTCATGATTAGAACCTTCTCGATTAAGCAAAGTTATAAAAACAAGAAAATAAGATCTGTCATGTCAGACATCGACAGTACATAAGATTGAGGCAATCCTTATGCAAAAATAAATATGTGTCTGCTGTGAAAATTTTCAAGATAAAAAATAAAAAAATATTTAGTTTTATATTAAGTTTATGATATTTATATAAAAATAATTTATAGCCATGGGCTTGTTGTTTCTTGCTGAATCCTCTATGTTGAATACATCATCGCACAGCCTGCAGTGCAGGGAGTATTAAAAAAATGATCGATTTATATTATTGGGGCACTCCCAATGGCCATAAAATTAGCATTGCCCTGGAAGAAATGGAGCTGGAATATCAGATTTTTCCGATTAATATTCTGGAAAATGACCAGTTCCAGTCTGACTTTCTGGCTATTTCTCCCAATAATAAAATCCCGGCAATTGTTGATCAGGATGGGCCAAATGGCCGCGCCATTTCAATTTTTGAGTCAGGTGCGATTTTGCAATATCTGGGTCGAAAAACAGGTCTGTTTTATCCAGATGATGAAGTGAAGCGTATTCAGGTTGAACAGTGGCTGATGTGGCAGATGGGCGGTCTGGGACCAATGCTCGGACAAAATCATCACTTTAGCCGTTTTGCACCTGAGCGGATTGCTTATGCCACAGATCGTTATGTCAATGAAAGCAAACGTTTGTATGGCGTGTTGAATAAACAACTGGTCGGGCAAAATTATGTTGCCGGCGAATATTCGATTGCAGATATGGCGATATTTCCGTGGTTATTACGGCATGACTGGCAGCAGATTAATCTGGAAGATTATCCTGAAGTTTCCAAATATATTGATCGCTTGAATGCTCGTCCTGCGGTTCAGAAAGCGCTGGCGATACAGGTCAGTTAAGCTGCAGCCTTTATGCTAAAATAGCCTTAAGCAAATAAAGCCACCCTTACGGTGGTTTTTTATTGGATGGATATATGAACGATTTTCTTCTGAACTTTACCAAGATTGTTGAAAGTAATACCCGGATTTACTGGAGCATTCTTTTCGGCATTGCTGCATGTTTAGTGCTGTATGTTGCTGAAATTGTGCATATCGATCAGGTGATTGCTGCCCTAAATACCAAAGATCAGCAGATTTTACGTGCTGCAATTGCACCGCTCAATGAGCAGTATAAGTGGGCGCGGATCATGGCGATGGTGACAGCAGTTGTTTGGTCCAGTTGGGAATACAGTAAAGCCAAGAAAAAAATGGGCTTGAGCCGTTAATGCTGTAATGAGCCTGTTTTTACTATTTCTGTCGGCCTTGGGTGCAGCGACCTTATTGCCTTTACAGTCTGAAGCTGTGTTACTGGGGCTTTTAGTACAGAACAAGCAGCATGTAGTGCTGTTAATTGCCGTGGCCAGTCTGGGCAATATTCTGGGGTCCTGCGTCAACTGGTATCTGGGCCTCAAGATTGAGCATTATAAAAATAAAAAATGGTTTCCAGTTTCAAAAGACAAGATGCTTAAAGCGCAAGCGACCTATCAGAAATATGGTTACTGGTCTTTATTGCTGAGCTGGGTGCCTATCATTGGTGATCCGATTACCCTGATTGCGGGACTGCTAAAAGAAAACTTCGCCCGTTTTTTGCTCATCGTCAGCGTCGCCAAAATTGGACGTTATCTATTTGTCTATGCAGCCTTTGCCGTGTTCTAAGCCTGAAGCTATTTTCCTGATCCAGTCTTGCATACTATTTTCAGAGCGAAATCATTCTTTAAATTCGCTTATTGGGTGAAGATGCTTTTGTTTTAAACAAAGATGCTTTAGAATACTCGCTCCCTTACCTGCAGGTCGTTTTGTAATGGTGCAAACGAGCCGAACAGGTGTTCAAAAGAGGTTGTTATGCCTAAGATGAAAACTCGCCGTGGTGCAGCTAAACGCTTTAAAGCGACTGCTAACGGTTTTAAGCGTAAACAAGCGTTCAAACGCCACATTTTGACCAAAAAATCTGCTAAGCGTATTCGTCAATTGCGCGGCTGTGTAATGGTTCACGTAAGTGACGTTGCTTCAGTTCGTCGTATGTGCCCGTACATCTAAGGAGATTATAAATGGCTCGTGTAAAACGTGGTGTACAGGCTCATCGCCGTCACAAAAAAATTCTTGCTCGCGCTAAAGGTTACTATGGTGCTCGTTCACGCGTTTACCGCGTAGCGTTCCAGGCGGTAATCAAAGCTGGTCAATATGCTTACCGTGACCGTCGTCAGAAGAAACGTCAATTCCGCGCTTTGTGGATTGCACGTATCAACGCTGGTGCTCGTCAAAATGGTTTGTCGTACAGCCGTATGATCGCTGGCTTGAAAAAAGCTCAAGTGATTATCGACCGTCGCGTACTTGCTGACATCGCTATGCATGACGCAGTTGCGTTTGCTGCTTTAGCTTCTAAAGCTAAAGATGCATTGGCTGCATAAGTCTTTATGACTTGAAAAAAGACCGCCATTTGGTGGTCTTTTTTTATGCTTAAATAAAAGTAGTCATTTTAAATATTATTTAAAAATCAGTATTGTAAATCTTATATTTTTTAGTCATTGTGAAATTGCATAATCAAAAACAAGGCTTAAAAATAATGATTCGACTTGCCACCCAACACGATGTCTTGCCGATTGCCCAAGTGCATGTACAAAGCTGGCATGAAAGCTATCAAAATATCATTAAACCAGAGATTCTCGATAAGTTGAGTGTAGAACAAAGAGCCGCTTTGTGGCGTTCTGTGCTTGAACAGGAGAATCGACGGGTATTTGTCTATGAAGAAAATGCTCAAGTTTTGGGTTTTGCTGCTTTTAATTTTCCGGTAGATGCACCAATCAGTGAATTGAGAGCACTTTATTTGCTTCAAAATATTCAAGGTCGCGGCATTGGACGTGATTTGGTTCAATTGGGTCTGGGTTTAAGTCGAGAAAAATCCTACCAGCATATGCAATGCAGCGTATTGAACCTGAATTCCAGTCGTTATTTTTATGAAAAGACCGGCGCCTATTTTATCAGTGAAGAAGATGCCAGCGATCTCGGCGAGAATCTTAAAGACTTATGTTATCAGTGGGACATTTAATTTTTGAATACTCTGGGCAAGCTGGCTCAACGTAGAAAAATCTAAAACCTGGAAGAAGACGATGGAAAATAAATCAGCCCTTACATTGTATGGCTGATTTATCCTTTTATCTCAATATATCCATCGGTCAATTAAAAGAGCATTTCCGGGCGATCAGCAAATAACAGCTTTGGCTCATTCCGACAATGCTGAAATTTTCAGGCAGCTGCTTGACCTTAATTCCATCATAGGTTGGATGATAAAAACCCATCGCAAAAATCGTCAGCATTATTTCAAGCTGATGGCTGCGCCTGAGTATCAACATATCTAATGGATTCGGCTGAATTCTGCTAGGAAAATTCAAACTTTTCTGGCGGAACTTTAAAGCCCGAAATAGTAGCCAATCAGACAGATAATCACAGTGATTACAATTAAGGTCAGCACATTTGCAGACGAACTGGATTTGCCTGGGTCCTGAGGTTTTTCTGCTTTAGAAATTTTTGGTGAACGATCTTCAGTACTCATACCGACAAATGGGTCAGGTGCAACTTTAGGTGTTAGCTGTGCAGTTTTATAGTGGTTGGCGACTTTGCTGATGAATTTAGCACTTAAATCATCAATTTTTTGCGAAAAATGTCGCAGATTGAGTTGCTGTTCCGGGCTGAGTACTTCGCCATCTGCACGATAGGGATGCTGGATTTTCGTTTGAATAAAGTCATTTAAGGCATCTAGGCGGTACAAAGTCTGGTGAGCATAATCCGCTGAATAGTCAGTGGGAATTAAGGCCAAATGACTTTCGCTATCGGCCTGAATGGCAGGCATGGTGCCGTAATAAGGCAAATTGGTATACGTCGGCTCGGTAAAATCTTGGGCAAGGCTACTTTCAAAGAGTTCATGATCGGTATAGGCCTGGATATCATCCCAGTTTGGCGCTTCTAGTTCCACATCAATGCGCTTGGCTAGTTTGGGATTTAATTCATAACACCAGAATGTTTCATGGCGTAAAGCGGACTGTTGTGATTTGGGCGCTTCGTAGTCATTGTCCGCGCTGTACCATTCAGGCAGTTCCTTGCCGATGATCCAGGCAGTTTTGGCTTTGGCGCCATGACTGACAATAAAATGTGCCAGTGGCAGTAGCTCGACATTGGCATTCGGATTTTTCTCATCAACCAGTAAATCAGAGCGATGTAAGCTAAGGCGACGCACGCCTTGTTTTTTTAGCCCTTCCAGCCAGATCTGGAAATGCTGGGCCAACAGATGTTGTGACATCAGATCCCGAAAGGCAAACTGATGCTGATTAAAAATGGAATGTTGAATCCAACGATTGAAACTCAGGTCCTGAGTCAAATACTCATTGCCGTAAGTGACCAGGGTCAGCTGCTGTTTCCAAATTTGATCGAGTGCCATAGTGATTTGATCTGATTGATATTGTGTTTATCTTATACTTTTTATATTTAATCATGCCAATCTAATTTTCCTTAAAACGCATCTTCATCAAAGTGTCTAAAAACTGTTAGAATGTGGGGTTTTTAAAATATTTTTTAACCTGTTGCTTTGAGAGTTACTATGTCACTGGAAGCCCTGACCACTGAAGCGCTCGCTGCGATTGCAGCAGCTCAAGACCTTGCTGCACTTGATCAAGTACGAGTGCAATTTACGGGGAAAAAAAGCCAGCTCGCGGAACAATCTAAGTCGCTTGGTAAAATGGATCCTGAAGAACGTAAAGTCTTTGGCGCACAAATCCATGCTGTACGTGAAACCATTACCGCTGCATTGACATCACGTCAGGCAGAACTGCATAAAGCTGCCTTAGAACAAAAACTGGCAAGCGAAACCATTGATATTACTTTACCAGGCCGTGGCCAACAGGTGGGCAGTATCCATCCAGTGACCCAGGTGCAAGAGCGTATTTGCCAGTTCTTTACCAAGGCAGGTTTTACGGTTGCAACAGGTCCTGAAGTTGAAGATGATTATCACAACTTTGAAGCACTGAACATTCCGGGGCATCACCCGGCGCGTGCCATGCACGATACCTTCTATTTCGATGTGAACCATTTGCTGCGTACGCATACGTCTGGTGTGCAGATTCGTACCATGGAAACACAGCAGCCACCAATCCAGATCGTGTGTCCGGGCCGTGTTTACCGTTGTGATTCGGATCAAACTCACTCGCCGATGTTCCATCAGATCGAAGGTTTATACGTGGCTGAAAATACCAGCTTCGCGGAACTGAAAGGTTTGCTGATTAACCTGCTGAACGAATTCTTCGAAAAAGATTTGAAAGTACGTTTCCGTCCATCTTATTTCCCGTTCACCGAGCCGAGTGCGGAAGTGGATATTATGGATGAACGCGGTCGCTGGTTAGAAGTATTGGGCTGCGGTATGGTGCATCCGAATGTGCTGCAAGCTGCTGGCATTGATCCTGAAAAATACAAAGGCTTTGCTTTTGGTCTGGGTGTTGAACGTTTTGCAATGCTGCGTTATGGCGTGAATGACTTACGTATGTTCTTCCAAAACGATGTGCGTTTCTTACGCCAGTTTGCTTAAAACTTTTTAATAATCCTCTCCTAACCTCTCCTTTTAAAAAGGAGAGGGACTCCGCGAAATAGATGGAGTTCTCCCCTTTTGGAAAATGGGGGGGCAGAGGGGGATTCTAGAGATTTGAATTACAGGTTTTATATCAATGAAAATTAGCGAAAATTGGCTACGCACATGGGTTAACCCAGCCATCGATAGCGAAAAACTTTCTGATCAATTGACCATGTTAGGTCTTGAAGTTGATGAGCTTGCACCAGCAGCAAAACCCTTTACTGGTGTAGTGGTGGGGGAAGTTCTGACTGTAGAACAGCATCCTGATGCAGATCGCTTGCGTGTGACTACTGTCAATATCGGTTCAGGTGAGCCACTGCAAATTGTATGTGGCGCGCCAAACGTACGTGCCGGCATGAAAGCGCCAGTTGCGACCATTGGTGCAGTACTTCCGGGTGATTTCAAAATCAAGAAAGGCAAGCTTCGTGGTGTCGAGTCACAAGGCATGCTGTGCGGCGCTTCAGAAATCGATTTGGAAGATAAAATCGATGGTCTGTTAGAGCTGCCTGCAGATGCACCAGTAGGTATGAACATCCGTGAATATCTGGATCTTGATGATAACGTGATTGACATCAGCATCACACCAAACCGTGGTGACTGTTTCAGTATTCGCGGGATCGCACGTGAAATTGGTGTGATTAACCAGCTTCCGGTGACTGCGCCTGAAATTAAAGAAGTTACTGCAACTATTAGCCACGAAAAGAAAGTCGTTGTGTCAACTGAAGGCTGCCCACGTTACTTAGGTCGTGTGATCAAGAACGTCAATACCAAGGCTGTGACTCCTGTATGGATGGAGCGTGCATTGGCACGTTCAGGTATCCGTCAGCACAGCATTCTGGTCGATATTACCAACTATGTATTAATCGAGCTTGGTCAACCGCTACACGCATTTGATGGTGGTAAAGTGCAAGGTGCGGTACATGTACGTCAAGCGACGGAAGCTGAAAGGTTAGTTTTGCTCAATGAACAAGAAGTTGAACTCAACGAGAAAGTGATGGTGATTGCAGATGATGAAAAAGCATTGGCGATTGCCGGTATTATGGGTGGCTTGTCTTCAGCAGTCAGCGATGCAACCACTGAAATTTTCCTGGAATCAGCATTCTTCGCACCATTACATATTGCCGGTCGTGCGCGTAGCTTTGGTTTACATACTGATGCTTCTCAGCGTTATGAACGTGGTGTCGATTTCGAATTGCCAATGCTTGCCATGCATCGTGCATCACAATTGATTGCGGAACTTGCGGGCGGTGAGTTTGGTCCAATTACAGTTGCCGAAAATGCAGCGCTACTGCCAACACGCGATGCAATTGAGTTGAATCAAGCCCAAGTCGATCAACTGCTAGGTTATAGTGTTGACTCAGCGTTCATTACTGATGCTTTAACCCGTTTAGGTTGTGAAGTTACAGTAAAAGCAGAAGGTGAGTGGTCTGTAGTGCCGCCATCATATCGTTATGATATGGTGATTTACCAAGACTTGATTGAAGAAGTCGCTCGTATTCATGGCTATGACAATATTCAAATCAGTTTGCCTGTGATTGATGTGAAGCTGGCCAAATACCAAGATCAATTTGAATTGGGTCAACTCCGTCAAACCGCGGTAACTTTGGGTTACCAAGAGGCAATCAGTTTTAGTTTTGCAGACTTAAAACTTGAAAAGCAACTTAATTCTCATGTGAAACCTTTAGCATTAGCCAATCCAATTTCAAGTGATTTGGCGGTGATGCGTTCAACCTTGCTATCTAGTCTGATTCCTTGTGTTCAGTACAATGTCAACCGTCAGCAAAGCCGTGTACGTTTCTTCGAGCTCGGTCTGCGTTTCGACTATCAAGAAGCGAACAGTATTCATGATTTAAAACAGATTCCAACTTTTGCCCTGATTGCAACGGGTTCACGTACCCCTGAGTCTTGGCATGGCAAGGCACAGCCAATGGACTTCTTTGACTTTAAGGGCGATATAGAGGAAATTCTGGCTGCTGGTCGTGTCAAAGTGGAATATGTCCGTTCAGAGCGTAGCTGGTTGCATCCAGGACAATCCGCAGAGATTCTCGTGAATGGTCAATCAATTGGTTACTTTGGCCGTTTACATCCTTCACTTGAAGACGAACTTGATCTGGCAACCACATGGGTAGCAGAATTGGATCAAACGGCTGTTTTGCAAACTTATGTATCTAATTTTACAGAATTATCACGTTTTCCATCGGTTCGACGTGATATTGCGCTTTTAATTAGTGATAAGATTAATGTTAGCGAAATTCAGGGACTTATCGAAAAAACAGGCGGAGAGCTTTTAGACTCAACTTGGTTGTTCGATGTGTACACTGGACAAGGAGTAGAAGAAGGGAAACGCTCACTGGCATTTGCACTTCTCTGGCAGCATCCAAGCCGTACACTGGAAGATGCTGAAATTAAATCAGGTATGGATAATATCCTTCAAGTGTTAGAAAACACTTACCAAGCGACATTGAGGGCTTCATGACAGCACTAACTAAAGCAGAAATGGCTGATCATTTAAGTGAGCTCACGAGTTTAAACCGTCGTGAAGCAAAACAAATGGTTGAGTTGTTCTTCGATGAGATTAGCCAGGCGCTCATCTCAGGCGAGCAAGTAAAACTTTCGGGTTTTGGTAATTTCGAGTTGCGTGATAAGCGTCAACGTCCGGGCCGTAACCCGAAAACGGGTGAAGAGATTCCGATTTCTGCACGCCGCGTGGTCACCTTCCGTGCGGGACAGAAGTTCCGTCAACGTGTGGGAAATGAGCAGGTCAACTGATCTGCTTTTTTTAAAACCTGAAGTCACAGATTATTTGAATTTCAGTGTTTAAAATAAAAAAAAGAGAGCCAATGGCTCTCTTTTTTTGTACTGAATAATCTAGAAGATTATTGAGCAGCAGCTTCAGAAGCAGCAGTAGCATCAGCAGCAGCGTCAACAGCAACAGCAGCAGCAGCGTCAGCTTCAGCAACAGCAGCAGTTTCAGAAGCAGCAACTTCAGAAGTAGCTTCTACAGCAGCAGCGTCAGCAGCAGCTTCAGCTTCAGAAGCAGCTTCTACAGCTTCAGATGCAGCTTGGTTAGCGTCAGCAGCAGCGTCGTCAGCTTTTTTAGCACAACCAACGAAAGCTAGAGTAGTAGCAACTGCAGCAGCAATAGCGATTTTTTTGAATAACATGGCATCACTCTCTAAAAATTGAGATTAAAAAAAACCAAAGTTAGTCTGTTAAGTGCTTTTATTGTTCCTAATTGTGTTAGGGACTAACAACGCAGGAGCAGTCTAACTGGTCTGCAAATATGCTATCACTGCGCATTTTTAATTGCTACTGGCAATGATCAAAAAAGTACGGAAAAACGATAAAAAATAAGAAGTTTTTAACAGAAAATAACAATGGAATGAAACATTTAGATTGGAGAAAGGCTTGTTAAACACTTAAAAGTTATACAATTTTTAATCTGAATATTTTATTAATCAAAAACTTAAAAATAAGTTTACATAAATCAGGCTTGATTGTTTCATTCTGTAATTTATGTCAACCTAAAAAAGGCCACCGCTTAGGTGACCTTTCATTTGAAATTTTAATTTGAAGCTTTGCGTTTCATCTGATCAAAGAAATCATCATTGGTTTTGGTTTCTTTCATGCGATCCAGTAAGAATTCCATTGCCGCCAACTCATCTTGAGTATGCAACAGCTTGCGCAGAATCCAGACTTTACGCAGATTGTCTTCCGACATCAGGCGTTCTTCACGGCGAGTACCAGATTTCTTGATGTTCATTGCAGGGAATACGCGTTTTTCAGCAATACGACGATCAAGGGTAATTTCCTGGTTACCTGTACCTTTGAATTCTTCGTAAATCACTTCATCCATTTTACTACCAGTTTCAATCAGGGCAGTAGAAATGATGGTCAGTGAACCGCCTTCTTCGATATTACGTGCAGCACCGAAGAAACGTTTAGGACGTTCTAAGGCATGCGCATCCACACCACCAGTCAGTACTTTGCCTGATGAAGGGATCACGGTGTTATAGGCACGTGCCAGACGGGTAATCGAGTCAAGCAGAATCACCACATCTTTCTTGTGCTCAACCAGACGTTTTGCTTTTTCAATCACCATTTCAGCAACTTGAACGTGACGTGCAGGAGATTCATCAAAGGTAGAAGCCACGACTTCACCGCGAACCGTACGTTCCATCTCGGTCACTTCTTCTGGACGTTCATCAATCAGGAGAACGATCAGAATAACTTCAGGATTATTGCGAACGATGGACTGTGCAATGCTTTGCAGCAGCATGGTTTTACCCGCTTTCGGCGGAGCCACAATAATTGAACGCTGGCCTTTACCAATCGGGGCCACTAGGTCGATCACACGGGTGGTTAAATCTTCAGTGGTACCATTGCCTAACTCCATCACCAACTGTTCGGTCGGGAATAATGGGGTCAAGTTTTCAAACAGAATCTTGTTACGTGAATTTTCAGGTGTGTCGTAGTTAATCTGATTGACTTTAAGTAAAGCAAAATAACGTTCGCCTTCTTTCGGCGGGCGAATGGTGCCAGTAATGGTGTCGCCAGTACGGAGGTTAAAACGACGAATTTGAGAAGGGCTGACATAGATATCGTCAGGACCTGCTAAATAAGAACCTGCGGCTGAGCGTAAAAAGCCAAAACCATCTGACAAAATTTCTAGAACGCCATCACCAAAAATCTCTTCGCCATTCATTGCATGACGTTTTAAGATGGCAAAAATAATGTCTTGCTTACGGTTACGAGCCATACCTTCGAGGCCCATAAACTCGGCAATCTTGATGAGTTCGCCAATCGGTTTTTTCTTGAGTTCGGTTAAATTCATAGGTGGTCAGATAGAATCAAAGTTCTGAGGTACAGGTTAGAAAGGGAGTAACATTCGGCCGCATACCAGCATTCAAACGAAAGCAATTGAATTTGCAAAAGAACAATTCATAGATCTGTTTGAGTGTTTCAAAGAAAAATGTGGAAAACAATTTCTATTGCCGAGCGGCATCTTATGTAATGTGTCTTGTAAGAAATTGACAGGATTTAGGATCCTTTATCTCTTGAGTAGCGAATATAAGAGATAATGCCAGGTTTGTCAATTTATAGCCGAAAAAAATACGCGAGCATGAGTCGCGTATTTTTTACTAAAAATGCTGTGCTTAGATATTGTCATCAATAAATGCAGTCAGTTTAGATTTTGGTGCAGCACCGACTTGAGTCGCAACAACTTCACCATTTTTGAACATCAACAAAGCCGGGATGTTACGGATGTTGAAATTCACAGCAGTTTGTTCGCAAGAAGTTACATCAACTTTCACGATTTTAACTTTGCCTTGGTATTCATCAGCAAGCACTTCAAGTACGGGTGCAATTGCTTTACATGGTGCACACCAGCCTGCCCAAAAGTCCACCAGTACAGGAACGTCTGATTGAAGAACGTCTGCTTCGAAGTTTGCGTCAGTAGTGTTTACGATGTTGCCAGACATGGAATGTGCTCCAGATTAATATTTTAAAGATAACTAATTATTAGTATTACATAGCCATCTTTAACAATGTAGGGGAATCTGTAAATTTTCAATGCTTAATGTTATTTTGTCTAATGGATGATCACGATAGTGATGATCGTGTCTCACTATTATTCCCGATACAAAAAGAATAAGGCATTAAATTGTCGCCACAAATGGCTTTTAAATTGCATGCATGTGAATTACTCTAAGCACAATTCGTTAAAGGTTTATTTCTGGAATGTCTGACTTTTTGATTGATGAAGAATTACTTGCCGCCATCGATATGGGATCAAACAGCTTTCATTTGGCCATCGCCCGTGTAGATCATGGCGAAGTGAAGAAAGTGGCATCAATGTCAGAAAAAGTTCAGCTTGCCGCAGGACTAGATGAAAATAAGAATTTAACCGAAGCCGCCCAGCAACGCGGTTTGGCCTGTCTGGCCCGTTTTGTCGGACGTTTAGGTGCCGTTCAGCCGAACCGCTTGCGGATCGTGGCGACGAATGCTTTACGTCAAGCCAAAAATGGTCATGAATTTATCCAGAAAGCTGCAGAAATTTTACCGAAACCGATCGAAATTATCGCGGGTCGTGAAGAAGCCCGTCTGATTTATCTGGGGGTATCGCATACCATGGCCAACAGTGGTCGTCGTCTGGTGGTTGATATCGGTGGCGGTTCAACCGAGCTGATTATCGGTGAAGAATTCGAGCCGATTCATACCGAATCAGTACAAATGGGCTGTGTAGCATTTACCAAAGCTTATTTTCAGGATGGGGAAATCAGTGCCAAAGCTTTTGATAAAGCGGTCACTGCGGCGCGTAAAGAAATTTCCGGAATTGCCAATACTTATAAAGAAGCCGGTTGGGATGCTGTTGTCGGCTCGAGTGGTACTATTAAAGCCTGCCGCCAGATTTGCGTTAATATGGGCTGGAGCAATGATCGCGAACAGTTGACGCGTGAAGGCCTGGAAAAGCTCAAAGATAAACTGCTTAAATATAAATATGTCTCGGACATGGAATTCGAAGGTCTGAAAGATGACCGTCGTGCCGTCTTACCTGCTGGTATTGCCATTCTCTATGCAGTTTTTGATGTGCTGGGAATTGATCATTTGGTCTATTCTGATGGTGCACTGCGTGAAGGCGTAATGTATGACTTGCTTGGCCGTTTCAAGCACGAAGATATCCGTGATCGTTCCGTACATGCCTTGATTGGTCGATATAATGCCGATGCCAAGCAGGCTGAACGTGTGGTTCAGACCGCACAGAAACTGTTTAATGACGTGGCCAGTGAACTCGGTTTGAGTATTGAAGATAGTGACCTGTTACGTCGTGCTGCCTATCTGCATGAGATTGGTTTGGCCATCAGTCACAGTGGCTATCATCGTCATGGTGCTTATTTATTACAACACTCGGATATTGCCGGTTTCTCGCAGGTTGATCAAAATCATTTGTCACATTTGGTCGCGCACCATCGTCGTAAATTGCGCGCTGATGCCAAGATTGATGTGATGAAAGTCGGTGGATCTAAACTTTTATGGTTATGTTTGCTGCTTCGTCTGTCGGTTTTGGTCAATCACAGTCGTAGCGATGAGATGCTTCCTGCCATTGAACTCAAGGTTGAAAATGCGCAACAATGGCAACTCAGCGTGTCTGGTGATGCCAAGCAATGGCCATTGCTGGTCGCTGAACTGCACGATGAACAGCAGCAATTTAAAAATTGGGAGATTGAACTCTCGATTCAATCCGAACAGTTTGTTAATTAATACCTTTATAGGGATGAAAACGGTTAACCTATGAAAAATAAAGCAACTCCATCAAAAGCATGGGCGACAGTGCAGATTGCACGTCATCCAGAACGTCCACAATTCCTGGACTATGTGGGTGAAATATTCACTGAATTTGATGCTTTACATGGTGACCGCCTATATGGTGATGATGGTGCGATGATCGGTGGTCTGGCTCGTTTTGATGGTCAACCGGTGATGATCGTCGGTCAGCATCGTGGTCGTAGTACCCGTGAAAAATTACAGCATAATTTCGGCATGAGTAACCCGGAAGGCTATCGTAAGGCACAGCGTCTGCTCGATATGGCAGAGCGTTTCAACCTGCCAGTCTTCACCTTTATTGATACTATGGGTGCTTATCCGGGTGTCGGTGCAGAAGAACGTGGTCAGGCTGAAGCGATTGCCACCAGTCTGGCGCAGCTTTCCAACTTGAAAGTACCGGTAATTGCAACTGTACTGGGTGAAGGCGGTTCAGGTGGTGCGCTGGGTATTGGGGTAGCAGACCGTGTGGTGATGCTCTCTCACAGTATTTATTCGGTGATTTCTCCGGAAGGCTGTGCCTCAATTCTCTGGAAAACCGCTGAAAAAGCCGAACAGGCCAGTGAAGCCTTGGCTCTGACTGCAGAAAAATTGCAGAAAATGGGTATTGTAGAATATGTGGTGGATGAAGGTGAGGGTGCTCATTTAAATCCGGATCAGGTCATGAACAGCTTGAAAGCAGTGCTGAAAGAAGCTTTGAATGAACTGCAACCAATGGAAGCGCAAGCACGATGCGAAGCACGTTACCAACGTTTAATGAAGTTTGGCAGCGACAATTTAGGTCTGGTTTCTTAAAACAGCTGCAGGACTTTCCTGCAGAGACAAAATTTCTCATCGGATGCAGTGGCGGCGTAGATTCTATGCTGTTGCTGCATCTGATGTTTTTTTTATGCCCGGGAAAAGTCCGGGCAATCTATGTGGATCATCAGCTGCAAAGTATCAGTAGTGCATGGGGCACTTTTGTCCAACAGCAGTGTCAGCAACTGAATATTCCCTGCATCATTCAGCCAGTCAATGTCGCTAATGGCAATCTGGAACAGCAAGCGCGCGATTCACGTTATCAGGCCTATCTGCAACATTTGCAAGCGGATGAAATGTTGGTGCTAGCACATCATCAGCAGGATCAGGCGGAAACCTTGATGCTGCGTCTATTATCGGGTGCTGGTATAGATGGTTTAGCAGCCATGAAACAAATCGATGTACGTGAAAATCTCACGATTTGGCGACCATTGCTGGATATTTCCCGTGAGCAGATTTGCCAATGGGCATCAGAGCTGAATGTTCAGAATATTGAAGATCCAACCAATGATGATACTCATTATGACCGGGCCTGGGCACGCCAGACCCTGTGGCCGGTATTAAGCGAACGTTATCCTAAAATGCAAACTGCCTTGGTGCGAACCAGTGAGTTAATGCAGGATGCTCAAAACATTTTAAAAGAAGTGCTGCAACAGGATTTAGCATCTTGTGGGACTGAAATGCAGCTCGATCTTGGTAAATTTCTACAGCTTTCAAAATCACGACAACGTCAATTACTCTCTGCCTGGATGAAAGGTAAAGAGCAGTATCGTCCATCCTTAGATATGGTGGAGCGTTTACAACGCGAAGTGATTCATGCCAAACAAGATGCTCAGGCGGCTTTGCATTGGCAAGACTTTTATTATGTACGCTATCAGCAGCACTTATATCGTCTGAGCGCAGCGGTGTATTTAGCCGGACAGCAACCGCTTCAAACAGGCCTAACCACCTTGAAAGTTGCCTTAAAAGATCGTGTACAGGTCTTGTCTGGAGAATATGTCATTGAAACTGCAAAGATGGGCCTATCTGCGACATTATTGCGGCAGCCCCTCTACTTACAGCAGCGTCAAGGTGGCGAAAAGATTCATCTCTATGGCCGTGTTGGTGCCTGGCCGCTGAAAAAAGCGGTTCAGGAGGCGCAAATATTTCCCTGGGCTCGGCATACTATTCAAATATTAAGCACAGATAATGTTATGCTAGGCGTGTTTACCCCTAAAGGATTTTGGTTGGCCCAATCTGCATATTGTGAAGCAGGGGGGTGGCTACCGATTTCGGTTTCTTCAACTTTAGAACTCAACGACGAGCATTAAACATGAGTGCAGCTTTAAATTGTAATATCAGTTTTATTGGTGGCGGTAATATGGCCCAAGCCTTAATTGGTGGCCTGATTTCGCGTGGTATGCCAACAACACGTATTACAGTTTCTGATCCGGTCGAACAAGTCCGTACCTTACTGGCGGAAAAAGAAATCAATGTGACCGATGATAATATCGCTGCGATCAAAAATGCGGATATCGTGGTGTTTGCGGTAAAACCTCAAGTTTTGGCACAAGTATTACAACCTTTAAAAGGTCTGGTCAGTGATAAGCTGATTATTTCTATTGTTGCCGGTGCAGAAATTGCAACTTTGGCAAGTTTATTGGGGACGGAGCGTATTGTACGGGTCATGCCGAATACGCCAGCCTTGGTACAGACTGGGGCGCATGGTCTATATGCTCACGAATATGTGGCAAGTAGTGACCGTGATTTGGCCAGTCAGGTTTTGGCCTCTACAGGTTTGACCATTTGGGTCAATTCAGAAGCACAAATTGATGCGGTCACTGCGGTATCGGGTTCGGGGCCGGCTTACTTTTTCTATATGATGGAAAGTATGATTCGTGCGGGCAAAAATTTAGGTCTGGATGAAAAAGTGGCAACTGCACTGACCTTGCAAACGGCTTTGGGTGCAGCGCAAATGGCGATCACCAGTTCCAATACACCGGCCGAGTTGCGTAAAAATGTGACTTCTCCAAATGGAACCACGCAGGCAGCACTTGAAGTCTTCGATCGCGCCCAGATTTCTCAAAATATTCAGGCGGCACTTGCCGCTGCACAAAAACGCAGTCAAGAACTGGCACAAGAGCTCAGTGAAAGCAGCAAATCTTCAGTTTAATTTTTAGGAACGTTCAAGTATGGGTGCAAATTCTGCGCTAATTTTTGGCATTATCATTAACGTCGCGATTTTGCTCGTATTCTTCCGATTTTTAATGCAATTGGCTGCTGTCAGCCCCTACAATCCCGTGGTTCTTTCGACTGTGAAAGCCACTAAGATTGTAGATGTATTTGGTCGAATTTTCCCAACTTTGGCCAAAGGTCGTGTCAATACTGCCGCGCTGGCATTATTAGTGGTGCTGTATCTGCTGAAAATTTTTGGCATGATGTACCTTTCTGGTGGCATGCCGAACGGGCCGGTGCATTTACTGATTTTGACCTTTGTCACCATGATGCAGGATTTGATCCGTTTCTGTCGTTATTTGATTTTCGCTACGATTATCTTAAGCTGGGTGGTGATGTTTACTCAATCCCGTTCACCTTATATTGAAGTGGTACAGGAATTGGCTGAACCCTTGCTGGCGCCTTTCCGTAAAATTATGCCAAATATGGGGATGATCGATCTTTCTCCAATCTTTGCGATTTTAACCCTGATTATTATTGAAATGATTATGAACCAGGTGGCGATTGTGTTGCTCACTGGTCTCTAATCTGGACTCAAAGAAAAGGACGCCTCGGCGTCCTTTTTTATGTGCTCCACCCTTTAGGAAAGGAAGGTTGCGAGGGATTTAAATTTCCCCAAGCTCTCTTTTCGAAAGAGGGGCTTTTCCCTATAGCTTCCAGCTCAAAATTATGGATTTCAAGGAAGGCATAGCAAATAAATAGATGAAAGTTCCTCTCCCGCTGGGATGAGAAGCATTGCTTTGCAAGAGGAGAGGGATTTGAAATTCACCTCTCCCTAACCCTCTCCTGGAAGGAGAGGGGATACGTTTAAAATAATATGCATTTTCACTCCCTCTGCTATTAGAAGAGGGAACTACATGTGATGATTAATGCGCTTCATCCCAGTTTTTGCCTTTACCGACTTCCACCACCAACGGTACAGAAATTTGCAATACGGATTGCATTACTTCTGCCAGTTTTGGTGCCAGTTCTTCGGCAATGTCTTCATCGACTTCAAATACCAGTTCATCGTGGACTTGCAGTAACATTTTGGCCTGATCTTTTGGCAACATCTTGTCGACTTCAACCATCGCCATTTTAATGATATCCGCGGCCGAACCTTGTAGCGGGGCATTAATTGCCGCACGTTCTGCCGCTTTACGCACCATCATATTACGGGCATCAATATCTGGGGTATATAAACGGCGACCAAGCAGGGTTTCTACAAAGCCTTGTTCTAATGCCACCTGACGGGTACGTTGCATATAGTCATAAATGCCCGGATAACGATGGAAATACTGCTTGATATAATCCTGTGATTCCTGACGGGTAAAGCCCAACTGGCGGATCAGACCAAATTCAGACATGCCATACAACAGGCCGAAGTTAACCGCTTTGGCCTGACGGCGCTGGTCATTGGTGACATCTTCCAGTGCAATGCCCAAAACCTCTGCCGCAGTACGGCGATGTACATCCTGACCATGAATAAAGGCATCTAAAAGTGCTTCATCCTGAGAGAGATGTGCCATCAGTCTTAACTCAATTTGTGAGTAATCGGCTGCCAGCAAAACACGACCTTCCGGTGCCACAAACGCCTTGCGAATTTGACGGCCAATTTCGGCACGAATCGGAATGTTCTGCAGGTTTGGATCAGTCGATGATAAACGGCCAGTTGCAGTCAATGCCTGGTGGTAACTGGTATGCACACGGTGAGTATCAGGATTGGCCTGTTTGCATAAGCCATCGGTATAAGTGCTTTTCAGCTTGGACAAACCACGATATTCCAGAATCAGCTGGGCAATCGGATGTTCAATTTTTTCCAGTACACTTTCACTGGTGCTGTATTGTCCGGTGGTGGTTTTTTTACCGCCTTTTAGCCCCAGCTTTTCAAACAGCACTTCACCGACCTGTTTAGGTGAACTCACATTAAAGCTTTCCCCTGCAATTTCCATAATCTGGTTTTCCAGATTTTGCATGGTGTTGGAAAACTCTCCCCCAAGCTGATCCAGAAAAGCCAGATCCAGTTCGATGCCGTTTTCTTCCATTTGTGTCAGTACACGTGCGACCGGAACTTCAATATTATGCAGAATATTCACCAGTTCAGGGTGTGCCTGCAATTTGCTGCTCAAGACTTCATAAAGGCGATAGGTGACATGTGCATCTTCTGCGGCATAATGTGCTGCAGTTTCAAGTGGAATCTGGTTGAAGGTCTTTTGTTTAGCACCTTTACCGGCCACTTGTTCATAAGTCGTGGTCAGATGACTCAAATACAGACGGGCCACATCATCCATGCCATGACGGGTCGCGACAGAATTCAGGACATAGGAAGCCAGCATGGTATCGAAATACCAGCCTGCCAGATGAATGCCATGATTTTCCAGTACATGTGCATCATATTTTAGATGATGACCAATTTTCTTTACAGACTCATCTTCCAGAATTGGTTTGATCTGCGCCAGAATTACTTCACGATTCAGCTGCTCCGGTGCGCCTTCATAATCATGTGCCAAGGGAACATAATAAGCATTCTGCGCATCGAAGGCGACCGAGAAACCGACAATCTGTGCAATACGATAATCCAAACTGGTGGTTTCGGTATCAAAGGCAAAACGTTTTTCGGTACTTAGGCGCTCAAACAGTGTGTCCCAGTCCTGCTGGCTTAATACTGTGTGGTAGGTCGCTTGACCTAGCTGGTCATCACTGCTGGTCACAGACGCATGGTCTTCCAGAGGTTCTGGTGCTGTAACCGCTTTGGCGTTAATAGATTTTGCCGCCTGCTGGTAGTTTGAATTATTCGGGTTGTTCGGGTGATCTAAGGACTGCAGCTGGTTACGGAATTCCAGCTCGGTGTACAAATGACGCAAGGTCTCGACATTTGGCTCACCCAGTTTTAAATCGTCATAACCAAAATTAAGATCCAGATCGATGACAATACTGGCCAGCTGATGGTCCAGTGCAATGCCATCGACATGTTCTTTAATATTTTGACCGACTTTGCCTTTGATCTTGTCGACATTTTCTAAAATGCCGCCGATCGAACCGTATTCGTTCAGCAATTTAGCCGCAGTTTTGGCACCGACACCGGGTACGCCCATGATGCCGTCTGAGGCATCGCCCATCAGGGTCAGATAATCAATAATCTGATTTGGCCAGACACCGAACTTTTCAAAAACCCCATCGACATCCAGCGGTTTTTCTTTAAAGCTGTCTTCCAGGGTGACTTTTTCGGTCACCAGTTGCGCCATATCTTTATCGCCGGTCGAAATCAGCACCTGATGTCCCATGGCTTCGGCACGTTTGGCCAATGTACCGATAATGTCATCGGCTTCGGCGCCCGGTAAGGTATGCAGCGGAATGCCCAAAGCGCGGATCAAGGCATGCAGATAAGGAATCTGTTCGGATAATTCCGTTGGCATGCTGGGACGGTCACCTTTATAAATCGGTGACAGCTCGTGCCGGAAGGTCGGTTCTGGGGTATCGAAAATCACCGCCATATGGGTCGGTTGGGTCCGGCGCATCAGTTTTTGAATAGCAGAAATCGCACCACGAATTGCATTGGTATGTAAACCGGTTGACGTGGTTAATGGTGGCAGTGCGTGAAAGGCACGAAATAAAAAGTAAGAGCCATCGACCAAGACAAATGGTGGCATGTAATCAATTCCTTATTCAAAATACAGCGCTATTGTACGTGATTTTTACCGCGCTCGCTGAGGCGAGTCTGAGTTTACAGCTTAGCGAATATCGGCCGAAGATGAAATAAGCAGCACAAGCTGTTGTATGATGGAACGATTCAGGAAAGAGAAATATAAGAATGGCTGCAGGACGGAATGAGTTGCGCATGATCTGGCTGATTACCTTGCTGATTACCGGGATCAGCGCCTGGTATCTGGGTTATCAGATTGTGACTTATCTGTGTGGTTTGGGGTTTATCTTTAGCGTGATGCAATATGTCACTGCGGTAGAAGCACCGCTGAATCAATTGGCCGGACAGCAGCAGATGTCCTTGGAGCAAAACTCTAAAGTTCCTTTATATATTTCTTCAATTACTGCCATTGTTGGTGGACTGGCTGAACTGGATTGGCTGATGGGGATCGGGATTACGGCCTGGGTATTCTTTTTGCTCAGGTGGCTGCAACGTCTGGAAGGGCGCTTGATACAGCTGCAATCACAATCTCTTTCTGCCGATCCCTTACAGCGATCACCGGATCGATCCGATTCTGTTCCATTGGTGAAAACCGAGTCTGCCCAAGAGGTAAACGATTCTCCTCATCTGGTAGATCAACTGCAGCGCTGGCTTTTTCAGGGAAATCCTGTCCTCAAGGTCGCAATCAGTATTTTGGTGATTGGGATTATTTTACTGCTGCGCTTTGCCACTGAGCACTGGCAACTCAGTCTGGCTGCAAAATTGGGCCTGGTTGCACTGGCAAGTGGCTGTGTAACAGGTCTGGGTTATCGCCTGATGCAGAAAAATCGGAGTTTTGCTCTGGCACTGGAAGGACTAGGTTTGGGCAGTCTGTTCCTGACCTTATTTTTTGCCTATTACAATCTGGTGATTCCCACGTTACCGTTGGCGACGTTGCTATTCCTCATCATTCTGGTTATTACCCTATATTTAAGCCTAAAACAGGAAAGTATCGAACTGGCCTTGATGGCTTTGCTGATTGCTTATCTGGCGCCGTTTACCTTGCCGACCCGCGATGCTTCTGCTGTTGAGCTGATCAGCTATTATCTGCTGATCAATATCGGGGTGGCAGTACTGAGCAGTTTCCGGCCATGGAAGATTCTCAATCAAATTGCCTTTTTAGTGACGGCTGTCGTTGGCGGGATATATAGCCTGATTCATGGTTATACATATGAGCGTTATGCCATGACTGCGCTGATTCTGGCACATAGTGCACTGTTTATCTGGCTAGGTTTCCGCTTTAGCCAGTTGCTGGCACGACAGGATCTCTCACGGTTTCAGTTAAAACCGGTATTGGACTTAGCGCTGATTTTTGCTGCCTCTATTATCGCTTATATTTTTCTGTATCTGATTCATTTTAATCAGCCCAATCAAAAACTCTGGCAAGCCGGTTTAAGTCTGTTGTTCGCTGGGGTCTTTGCCACTTGTTGGACTCTGCTGCGCCGAAAACAAACGATTCAGCTTATTTCACAAAGTTATCTCAGTCTGATGCTGATTTTTCTGGCGCTGGTACCACCGATCTTACTGACAGAGCAATGGAGTGTGGTCGGCTGGGCAGTGGAAGGGGTGCTGATTTATTTATGGGCCTTGGAAAAAAATATTCGGGTGGCACATTATCTTAGTATGGGCTTATTGCTAATGGCCGGACTCAGCAGCTTGTATTATCTGGTCGAGATCAATCCAACGCCGCGTATGATTTTCTGGATTCTGAGTCTGTGTTATGTCGCAGTCGTGGTCATCAGTCAGCTTAAAGAAAAATACCAAGAGCAATTGAATGTTCTGAGTGTCAGCTTTCTCAGTAGTTTAACGGTTGCGGCCAGTTTGATGCTCTTTGCCTTGCTGGAAGATGAATTTTCAAGTCAGCATGCCTATGTGTTGAGCTTATTCAGCATTGTCTTGGGCTATGTACTGTTGAATGAAATCATTCTGCGCAAACATCAGCAATGGTCGTGGTTGCTGCCGAAGTGGAGCGGCATTTCACCTTTGATGGTCATCGCCGTGATTCTGGTTTTGGATCGTAGTCAAAATGCGGTGATTGTCTGGAATAGTACTCTGGAGCGTGGTTTTTTTGCTTTTTCGATGCTATTGCTGGCCATGCTGTGGCTCAGGCCGCTGGCTGGATTACAACTTTCCAAAGAGTGGATAAGTTTGGGTGTTTTCTCCAGTTTGGCTTTGGCAAGCCTGTGTCTGATCCCGGGCATGCCTTATCTGAGCATGGCGATTTTACCTCTATTGTTGTGTCTGTGGTGTTATCGACAGGATTCACAATCTGGCTGGCAGCAGCTTTGGCAAAGCAAGAGTTGTCTGTTACTGATGGGAGTCTGGCTGATATGTTCACAACTGTTCAGTCAACAGGTATTCCAGTATTACTGGCTGCCACTGCTTAATCCCTTTGATCTGGTCAGTATCGCCATGTTGGCCAGTTTTATCTGGATGCTGTTGCAACAGATCCAGGCTGGCCGTGATAAGGGCATGATGGCTGTATTGATGGTGCTGAGTCTGCTCTGGCTTTCCAGTTATATCGTTCTGCGAGCTTTACATGTGTACTTGCAGACGCCGTTTAATGAGTTGGCCTTATGGAGTAATGCCACGGTTCAGCTTAGCCTCACCATACTCTGGGTATTGCTGGCCTGGATTACCATGTGGACGGCGACCTTAAAAAATCTGAAGCCAATGTGGATTCTGGGCGGCAGTATTCTGGTGATTGTGACCTTGAAGCTCGTACTATTTGACCTGTCACATATTGGCACTCTGACCCGGGTGATTTCATTTTTGCTGGCGGGTGGCATGATGCTGCTGATTGCTTATATTGCACCGATGCCGGAGAAAACAGATTAATGGCATCCTCTTCCTAACCCTCTCCTTTAAAAAGGAGAGGGAACATTCTTCGCTGATGCAGGTTTTGGTTTCGATGTTACTCTCACCTAACAATTTATTTTAAATCTGGCTCTCTTTTGAGGGCCTTTTCATTGGCATATTGATCGATCTCTTCATTTTGTAGAGGGCGGGAAAGCGGATGATCGACAAAGCCCATTTTCGGTACCGGAATTTCAATCTGGTTGTCGACAAAGCCGTTACGAATGCGTTCCTGCATTTCATCCCGAACCTTGAGGTAGTTTTCCTGCTGGCACCACACTGCAAACAGCAGTTCAATCGAAGATTCACGAAAAGCGGTAACGGTCACTGCCGGTTTTGGATCGGCCAGAACCAGCGGGTATTTATTGGCAACATCCAGCAGTACTTCACGCACTTTAATAATATCTTCGTGGAAATTGATCGCCAGAGTAATCGGAATGCGCCGTATCGGAAATTTCGACAGGTTCTGCACCGGTGCCCGGATTAGCTGTTCATTCGGTAAACGCACATAGATATTATCCTGCGTGAGTAGCTTGACTGAAAGCAGGTCAATTGAAATTACTTCACCTTCAATGGTATGTCCACGAATCAAGGTGATTTGAATGGTATCGCCGACTTCGAAAGAACCTTCACCAATCAGGAACAGACCACTGATCAGGTTAGATGCCGAAGTTTGCGAAGCAAAACCCAGCGCGACGGTTAGAATCCCGGCAGCCCCAAGGAAGACGCTGAGTTTAAAACCGGCTTCTTTCAGGCTGGCCATTACAAACAGCAGGAAGATGAAATAGAAAATGCCGCGGCGCCAGACCAGTTTCTGATGGGCATTGAAACGTACCCCAATGGTACGAATAAAGGTGTTGGAAATGAAGCGTGCGATCAGGAAACCAATAAAACACAACACCACCGCGACCAGTACTTCGGTCAAGCGATCGGTATTGATACTGGTAAATACTCCCTTCAGGCTGTTGGTGACTTCGGTCGGAATACTTGAACTTGGCATCAGACGCCCTTAGAAAAATGAATCAAACATATTAAATAAAGCCCCCGCCGGATCACGCGGTGGATGCAGATAGGCCACTTCGCCAGCATTTGGCGGGGTACGGTTTTCGACCCGAATCCTCGGTGGTCGATCTGAACTTTCATGCAGGACCCGGATTTGCGAAGTCCATAAACGGCCGGTACTTTCACTATAAAACAGTGGCAGGGCCGGGACCGGGACGTTCATCCGGTCAAAGCGCAATTGCTGGTTACTGGTATTGTGAAATTCGATTGGGGTTACGGCACGAAAAGCGCGTGGGTTGAGCTGTTTGAGTTCAGTTCTGCCATCGACTGCGGTGGCATAACAGATTTCGCCCGAGCGGTGATTCGGCCCAAACCAGGTATCCTTCGGCAAGATTACCGGCAGGTCAAAAATCGGTTCACGCTGGCCTTCGACAAAACCGGCAATCCACAAGGGCGTGCTGATATAAAGCGTACCGCGTTGTCCGGCCGGAATATAAATGGGATCGACCGGCTTGATCACCACCGACCGGTTGGCCAAACGTGGCATCAACTGTAATTTGTTCTGGGTCGATTTAAACATATAGCGTTCAATCTTGACCGGCGGTGGAAAGGCAAAATTCGGATCATCAATCTGATGCCATTGCTGCTCATAATCGTATTGCACCACAGGACGATAGTATTCCAGTCGCCACTCCTGAATGCCCCGGGTCAGACGAAACAGCAGAGAGCCAAACTGCCATGCTTTGGACTGATTAATTTCAAAATTCTGTTCTCCCCACCAGCGCATTTTCGCTGTATTCGGGCTTGATTCATCTTTATCTTGCGGCAATGTTGGCACCCTTTCTTGCTAAATCTTTGAAAACATACTTCACGCTGTCATATGCTTAGAGTACACTCAATTTAAATTTTTTCATCATTATTATAATCCGCGATGCAAGTACTTAAACAATTACAAATCCCATATAGCTTCGCCAAGCGCCATGGTGTGCTGTTGCGTTATGAGGGAGATCAGGCCTTTATTTTGCGTCGTGACAATACCTCGATGCTTGCATTGCAGGAAGCGCGCCGTCTGCTCGGTTATCCGGCGCATTTTCAACTATGTAGCGAACAGGAATTTAACCAGTTGCTCAGTTCCAGTTTTGCCGGAGATAGCGGGGAATCCCAGCAGGTCGCTGCCGGTCTGGAAGATCATCCGGATTTACTCAGTCTGGCCGATTCCGTACCGGAAGCTGAAGATCTGATGGATCAGGAAGATGATGCGCCAATTGTACGTCTGATCAATGCATTGCTCTCAGAGGCGATTCGTGTCGGGGCTTCTGATATTCATATTGAATCTTTTGAGAAAAAACTGTCGGTGCGTTTACGGGTCGATGGCCAGCTACGTGAAATTGTCCAGCCACGTCGTGAACTGGCCCCGCTACTGGTTTCACGTATCAAGGTCATGGCTAAACTGGATATTGCCGAAAAGCGTATTCCACAAGATGGCCGTATTTCCTTGCGTCTGGCGGGGCGTGAAGTCGATGTGCGTGTCTCCACTTTGCCTTCCTCTTATGGTGAACGTGTGGTGATGCGTCTGCTGGACAAGCAGGCCGGCCGTTTGAACATGACCCATTTGGGCTTGGTGAATAATGACTATGGTCGACTCAAGACCTTAGTGCATCGCCCGCACGGGATTATTCTGGTGACTGGCCCGACCGGTTCGGGTAAAACCACCACCTTATATGCGGCACTTTCTGACCTGAATGACGGTTCTAAAAACATCCTCACGGCTGAAGATCCGATTGAATATCAACTGGAAGGCATTGGACAAACGCAGGTCAATACCAAAGTGGATATGACTTTTGCCCGTGCGTTAAAAGCCATGTTGCGTCAGGACCCGGATGTGGTCATGGTTGGTGAGATTCGTGATCTGGAAACCGCAGAAATTGCGGTGCAGGCATCCCTGACAGGACATCTGGTGTTATCCACCTTACACACCAATACCGCGATTGGTGCGGTTACGCGCCTGAAAGATATGGGAATTGAACCATTTCTGCTGTCCAGTTCTTTAATCGGGGTAATTGCCCAACGTCTGGTGCGTACCTTGTGTCCACATTGCGCGACCTGGCATGAGGCAGATGCTTTCGAGAAGAATCTATTTGGCAATATTGAGCATCCCCAAGATTTAAGATTACCGCAACCTCAAGGCTGTGAACGTTGTGGCAATACTGGCTTTAGTGGCCGTACTGCAATTTATGAAATTGTCCCAGTCGATGATCATATGCGCCGTTTGATTCATGGCAATGCGGCTGAATATGAAATCGAAAGCTATGTACGTCAGCAGTCAGGTTCCATTCGTGATGATGGTCTGCGTAAAGTATTGGCCGGAAAAACCACGATTGAAGAAGTATTGCGAGTAACCAACGAAGCAGTAGAATAATTTTTTAATCTGCTCGCTTTATCATAATGATCGTCAGGACTTTTGGATATTTACCAGAGACTGACGATTTTTTTCATGAGTTGTGCACGAAAAGGTGCAGTCGGATTTCCCGGATTACGCAGAGTTTCATTTTGATAAAAGTTCTGCCAGGCTTGTGCCATTGCTAAACTCAGTCCTTCCTGTTTCATTGTTTCAACATCTGCCTGAGTAATATTGAGAAAACGGGCTTCAGCATCTTTGGGGCCAGCGCCCCAGCCAATAATCCCTTTACCAAATTCAGGCAGAATCATATTGTTGGGTGTTGCAGGAATGGGTAGGCGTTCAATTTCAGTATTGAGCAGAGATTTTATTTTCGGACGGATTTTTTCTGAGAGATAAAGATCTGCAAAAGAGGTTGTAGCAGTGAGGAGCAGGAGAGAATTCAGAAGAACTAGTTTTAACATCAATATAAATCGAATAAATGTAAATAAGAATCATTATATATAATTTCTTAAGTTTTTGCTGCAGTTTTCAAGTGGGGAAGAGAAGTAGCTTTTGACAAAAGATGAAGCGGGTAAATTTTGAAATTTATAACTGAAGTCTAGCTATCCTGAAACTTTTTTCAGGATAGCTGTTAAATAAAAAAATTAAGTAATTACGTTTAAGTTCACATCAATATTATTACGGGTCGCATTTGAATATGGACAGACAATATGCGCAGCATCCACCAGTTTTTTTGCTTCTTCCTGATCCATGCCTTCAAGATGGATGTTTAATGTCACTTCGATCCCGAACCCGGTAGGAATCGGACCAATCCCAACATCACCTTCAATATAGGCATCTTTACTGATATTGAGCTTGTCACGATTGGCAACAAATTTCATTGCACCCAAGAAACAGGCGGAATAACCTGCGGCAAAGAGCTGTTCAGGATTGGTTCCACCGCCTGGTCCCCCCATTTCTTTAGGTACGGCCAATTGGACGTCCAGAATCTGATCGTCAGAAATGGCGCGGCCATCACGGCCCCCTGTGGCTTTGGCATGTGCGGTATAGACGGCTTTTTCTAATGACATGAGTTAAATCCCTGTTTATTTTTCGTAGAGCTTCTATGCTCAGTGATTTCACCTGAAGAATAAGCAGGGATTTTGTTATTTTATGCAAGCAAATGAAACGATTCAGGAAAGTTGAAGAAGTCTACGGTGTTGCATTAAAGGCATGGATTCACGCACTTTTTGCTGTTCATTTAAATCAAAGTCGACGGTGATGAGTTGAGCACCTTCTGCATGGATCATATTAAGAAGTTGTCCACGACTATTGGTGGCGGCTGCATGTCCCCAAGTCTGGCGTTTTTCTCCATGCCAGCCTTGTTGAGCTGCACCAAGCACCGAGCATTGGCTATCTAGAGCACGTGTTTGCAGAAGAAGCTGCCAGTGCATTTCACCTGTGGTATAGGTAAAGGCAGAAGGAGCGGTCAAGAGGTTTGCACCTTTGGCTCGTAAATTTAACGCCAGTTCCGGAAAGCGCAGGTCATAACAGACCATTAACCCAATATTGCCAAAAGGTGTTTTGGCTACGACAACATCTGTGCCGGGTTCAAAGAACTTGGATTCCTGATAACCACCGACAGCATCGCCGACTTGCACATCAAACAGGTGAATTTTGTCATAACGTGCTTCGGTCCGTTCCGGACTGATACACAGGCTAACGGTACGCACCCGGCCATCCTCAATGATTGAACCATCCGGACGATAAGGGCAGGGTAATGTACCGGCAACGATCCAGGTGTCATATTCATGGGCAAGTTGTTCTAGACGTTGCTGAATCACTTCAAATTGTGCAGCAGTTTCACGCTGTTTACCTGCTGCAAAACAGACAAAGTTTTCCGGGAAAACAATCAGTTCAGCACCATTGGCCTTACTTTGTTGAATTAAAGATTCAATCTCCACGAAATTGGCATCAATTTCATTTTGAGAATTCATTTGTACAACAGAAAGTAAAGTCATAGGGTCCTCTTATAAGATGGTTATACCTGTTGCTCGGAAATTTTATCTAAATTGTCTTGCTCTTTCTGTAGCTGTTTGACTAAAGGTTCAAACATGTTCTGATTGCTTTGATTCAGTTTCATCAAGGTTTTATGTGCATCCAGAACCGTATTTAGCATATTTTGATGCGTGACATGTTCTTCCATCAGTGCACGTGTGCAGACATTTGGATCGCCACAATAATTCAGAATCACAAACACCTGGCTCAGTCCCATACTGTTGGCCAAAGTGGTAATGTCAGAATTGGTAGAAAGCATGACAACCTGAATGTTATGTACTTGCTTGAGTTTGAGTCCTAGTTTCGCTAAAACACCGAGTACGGTACTGTCAATAAAACTAGTTTCGGTGAGATCAACGATAGCGCCAACTACGTTGTCTTGCTGTTCAATTTTGTTCAGTAATTTGTCTAGACTAATACAAGATTGGGCACGCACTTCGCCGATAAGCTTAAAAATATGCGTTCCGTTCAGACTTGCATATTCAATATGACCTGTTGACATATAAATGCCATTTGCAGAGAAGGATATTAAATTATCCCATAGGGTGTATTGATACTCAAGTGGCTGAAAGTAGTAATCAAATTAAGTGCTTATAAAGCCTGTAAATATACTGCTAATTTACGCGGATAAAGCTTAAAAAGGCGATATCGTCAGCCACATGTTCCGGAGCCTGAAAAGATTGGTTTTGCAAATGGTGTAATAATTGCGAGAATTGTTCATTTAAACCACCATCAAAGGGTTCTAATGCCCCATCCGAACAGATAATAAAGCGCGCATTGCGACTTAATACCCATTCATTTTCCTCAACTTCAAGATCTTCGGTTAAGCCCAAAGGGAAACTGCTGGAAGATAGAATTTTAGGTTCTTGATTGGGTTCAAATATAATCGGTGGAGGGTAATGCCCAGCGCTGGACCATTTCAATACATGGGTTTCCAGATTAAGAATCCCGGCAATCATGGTGATGTGCTTTTCAATATTTTCTTGCATTAGCATGCCGTTCAGCTTCTTGATCAGCTCGCGCGGCGTCTTGGAGCGACCATGGAAAGCAGCCATCCAGGACGTGAGCAAACTACTGGTGACGCCATGTCCGGATACATCGGCCAAATAGAAAATCACTTCTTTGTCGCTGATTTTCCAATAATCATACCAATCCCCTGAAAGATAGGCTGAAGGCTGAAAATAGGTTTCGACCTCGTAATTGGTCAGTTCAATCGGATTCGGTAACAATTTTTTTTGTAGTTCTGCGGCAGAAGGAAGGTCACGGCTATCCTGGTTACGCTTATATTGTGCATCAATTTTTTGTAATGCCATATCTGGATTCTCGGGAAGTTTGCTCCAGATCCAGCCGGCTAAAGCACCTTGTTCCCAGGCCTGCGCCAAAGCAGTACCTTCATTCTCTAAGGCCAGTACAATCGTAGGCAGATTCCACTTATATTTCAGATAATCATGTACATCTGCAATCGCAATAATCGTAGAGTCATATAGTTCATGATCATCCAGATAGATCATCTGAACATGCGGAAGCGTATCAAGTACTTGATCTAAATAAGGAATATCACGAGTCGGTTGAATGAAATACATAAAAAAGTGATTCAATCCCAGGATTGGTTATAAGATGTACTATAACAAGTAAAGTATTGCTAGCGAACAGATTTTCACTAGCAATCATACATGAAGCTTAAACTTAAAGATCTTCGTTTGAAGATTCAATATTGCTATCACTAGAAGGTGCATCATCAGAATTTTCATCTTCAAAATCATCTTCTAGGAACAGTGTATCTTGTTCTGTGCCTTTCTTTTCTGCAATTGCATAATTGGTACGTTGCAAATAAATATCGCGAATCTGCGCATAGCGATCACCCGTCAGCACCCCTTCAACGTCCAGTATTTCAGAACGGGTATCAATGGCACGCCAAAACTGATCAGTCCAGTAAAGTCCATCTTCATCTTCGAGAATGTATTTTTGTGGACGAGCTTGACTATCTACAGCAGTACCGATTACGCCACGGACAGAACTTGGACCTAAAAATGGCAACATGATATAAGGGCCAGAAGGCACGCCATAATACCCTAAAGTAATTCCAATTTTTTCCTCTTCATGGCTCAAGCCAAGGCGACGTGCTGGATCAGCCAGTCCTAAAGTCGTTAAGGTATTAATAGTAAAACGACCTAGAGATTTAGCAGCGCGGGCAGGACGACCTTGAATCAGCTGATTCACCACATTCCAAGGTTCACCCAGGTTACTGCGGAACTGGGTATAGCTGCCACGAACATCTTGAGGAACTTTTTCCACATATTGTACAGCTATGGGACGTACCACGGTGCGGTCAATCGCATCATTAAACTGATAGATCTTTCTATTTAACGGCTGAAAAGGATCTTTAACTTCTTCAGCTTGTGCTGCACTGGCATCAACTTTCAGTTGCGTTTGTAATTGTTGCGCTTTGGTTGAGATCTTTGTTCTAAGTGGCGTTTTTGCAGGCTCGTTTTCCAGATTTTCCACATCGGTGGCCACCTCGGCGAAAACATGTGCGCTTGAGGCTAAAGAAAATAAGCATATAGATAAGTAAATAGAACGATGCATAAGGTAACCCGAGGCCTTTTCTGTGTAAGTAGCACTACTTATTAGTATGAAAATAATAAACGTTATATTCACGAATAGACATCATTTAAGCAAATTTGTATAAAAAATGAATGAAAACACACGAAAAGCTTAAAAAATATACATACAAAATGATTTTCTCAAAAAGGGGTTGCAAGGGCTCTGAAATGCTGTAGAATGCACATCCATCGGCGGTGATGAAGATTAAAACTTCTGATAAAACAGTGACTTAGTTAAGTTTGATTGGGTTGGGTTTTAGAAAGAAATTTTAAAAATAGTTTTCATTACTGGTTGACTTTCTAGAGATAGAGAGTAATATAGCCGACCTAGCTTGCTGGTGACGAATCAGCAAGAAGATCATTAAGAGATTATGAAGAACAACTTGTGTGGATTTTTACTGGTTGATTGATCGAAATTATTTTCATTGATTGATGGTAGAAATTACTCGAAGTTTATTTGAGAAATATTTGTCAGAAA
>NZ_JBWZQN010000013.1:0-62294 GCF_056724605.1 Prolinoborus fasciculus
TCCAGCACTGTACCTGTTGCAGCAGCAGAGCATGTCATGCCCTACGAGAGTTTGCAGCATCCCTTATCGGTATATGACCAGTTGCTGGGAGTTTCCTGATGAATCTGCAATACGACCGTATAGAGCAGCTTTGCCAAAAGCTCAATCTGCCTGCCATCGCATCACAATGGTCACATCATGCACAACAAACATTAGGTCAGGATGGAAGTTATGCCGACTTTGTTGAAGCGATCTTGACGCATGAATATGCTGCCAGGCAACAGCGCAGCCAGCAGGTACTGATGAAACTCTCAGGCCTGCCTCAAGTCAAAACCCTGGAAGACTATGATTTTAATTATGCCCTAGGGGCCCCTAAATCACAGGTGATTGAACTGTTCAATCTGAGCTTTATTGCTAGAGCAGAAAATGTGGTGTTTCTCGGGGCTAGCGGAGTAGGAAAAACGCACTTATCTATGGCATTAGGCTATAAGGCCATCATGAACAACATTAAGATCAAGTTCATTACCGCCGCCGATCTCATGCTGCAACTAAGTACAGCCTACCAGCAAGGTAAACTGAAAACCTATATGCAACGTGCGGTACTGGGACCAAAGTTACTGATTATCGATGAAATTGGTTATTTACCGTTTGGACGTGAAGAAGCGAATCTGTTCTTTAACGTGATTGCCAAGCGTTATGAAAAAGGCAGTACGATATTGACGAGTAACTTACCCTTTAGCCAATGGTCTAAGTCATTTGCGGATGATGTTACGTTGACCGCTGCGATGTTAGATCGGCTATTACATCACTGTCATGTGGTACAGATATCGGGTGAGAGTTATCGTTTGAAGGATAAAAAAAGAATTGGGATTCAGCCGCAGGTTGAAACTTAATACGAGATCAAAGGGGTCAATTTTACTTCGCCATTTTTAAGGTAAAAGGGGTCAATTTTAAAATGCCGTTGACAGAGGCAGCAAAACTACAACGTGTGCAACATAGCGATCGTATTCGCTTCAATATGCCAGTGATGGAGCAACCTTCATTACAGCAAAAACGAGTGCTACGCAGTGATCGTATTATCTTGAATAAAACCAGCTAATACTTACCGCGCTGATTGCCTCAGTAATATTGAAAAAAGCCCATGAATGATGGGCTTTTATATTTTCTACCATCATTCAGTTTAAAATAACGCTTCTAAACGTACCAAAGCCCCAACATAGTGATCACGATCCTCGCGATGATCATTCAAATAGTTCAGGTCAGTCTGGACAAAAAACCATTCACGTAAAAAAGGTTGTCTCCAGGACACATAAGGGCCCCAGCGATTAAGACGCAGATCCTTGTCATTCAGATAACCACCGGTATAAATGCCGTAACTAAAACGGTTGTCTTGAAAAAACTGATGTTGCCTAAAGGTGTAGTTGTCCCAAGTGAGATCATCGTCTTGATCATCGGCATAAGTCAGACTGAGCTGATTAGAGAAAAAGGCCTGATTGGGACGGGCATGAATCAGTTCCAGGTTGGTCCGTAAATAGTTTTCGCTTTGAATACCATAGCGATAAATCTGTTCGGCATGAAAAGAGTAGTCATTTTCTAGTGTCCAATCTTTACTGGCTTTGACGCGTAGGTAAATATCATCTCCAGAACGTAAGCCCAGATCCAGATCGGTTTCAAAAGGAATACGATCTGACCATTCAGACCAACGTAAGGCAAAAGAGCTGTTATCTTCACGGGCACGTTTAGTATCCAGACGCTTATTTCCGGAAGTGGCAGGATTTTCATTGGTAATCGCGACATTGCTGTCTAATTCATTGTCCAGACTGTCATCACCAAACACCACACTCAGCTTTTGTTCCAAGGTCGGAAGCTTGATCTTGCCGCGGATTCGGGGCTTAATCTCATAGCCTTCATATTCATCCCAGCGATTATCTAGAATGATCCGTAATGTAGCTGCAGCTGGCTGATCCGGATCGCTTTCACCAAACCAGTTATCAATTTTATGCGCAGTACGATCGGCCCATTCGCGGATGCCTTTCTGCTTTTGATCCGCCCATGAATAATTTTCTGTCTCTAGCGTGGATGGAACAATGGCGACATTTGATTGCTCCGGCAGAACCGTGGGTGTTGCATCGATCAAACGTGGAATCTGATCCAGCAAGCCTGATCGGCTTGGCTCTATATTCGTTGGACTGGCAGGAGCAGTTGTGACTGAATTGGCCCAAGACATGCTACCACTCATTCCTAAGCCCAGAGAGAGCAGTAAAATTTGAGTAACCCTGTTTATTTGCATGAGATATTTGTTGCTCTTGTATTCTTATATTCAGCTGTAGTTTTCTAAAAAACGGCCTTAAAAAGCAAGTTAAAGCTACAAAATAACAGCAATTATTCAATCATTTGAGCCTGAATTTCCCGATAAAGCTCTAATACCCGAATGGGTTGTGGCATTGTTAAAATAATATTGTGAATATTCTGCCAATTTAGCTGTTTGTCGCGTTGCAGCAAGATGTATGGATAGGCCAGCTCATCCTCTGCGAGAGAGATGCGTTTTTCACCATGAATCACTCGGATTTTTTGATGTTCCTGTAGCAAAAGCACTGGGGTAGAAAAATCCGCAGCAGCTTCTTTAAACGAGATAAATTTCTGCTTTTGAATGGACTGTGCGGGTATAAATGGATGGTAATCTGGCTGTGTCCAGACTGTTTCAGCCTGCTGCAAGTAAGCCGTTGAAAAAAACTCGAGTTGCATGAACCTGGTGCTTATAACAGACCACGCCAGTGATTTAATCGCAGCAGCCTGATGTTGATGATGGCTCAGCCAATGTTGAATACAATAGTGAGCCTGCAACTGACTCGGTACCCCTAAGAGCATCAGATATTTAACAAACTGACCTTGCAGATTCAATTGCTCAACCAAATAAACCTGACGTGCCTGCCAGTTATCTTCTGCCGCATAATATAAGACAATATCCAGATAAACAGGGTGTTGTTCGACATCGGATTCTAGTTCTAAAGCACAGAGCCGCTGGATATTAGTTTCTTCTAAACCTAAAGGGTGTACATGAGCGTTTAGTTTGCCCAGTTGGATCTGTACAGGGAATTGAATCAATTCGGAGACTGTGATCTGTTCTTGCTGAATTGTCGTTTCAGCTTTTAGTTGAGGATTTAGTTCCTTGGGTTCAGTTAGTATTTGATTGGTTGACTCATCTAAGCGATTTAATTCTAGTGCATGAATTCTTGCGCGCGGCCGTCCCCGATGATATTTGGTTGTTTCCATAGAATTGCAGCTGGTTTCAGCTTCGTGTAAGGATAAGGCAGGAACGATCAAGGGTGGATCCTGTTTCAGGCAAGAAAACCGCTGCTGTTGTTGTAACAGCCAGATATAACAGTGTTGCAGTTCAGCCCATTGGCTGTGCAGGGCAGGAGCTTGGGGAGCCGGAATCAGCCAGATTTGCCAGCCACGTTCAGGATGATGTAAAACTGCCCAGCCTGAATCCGGATGGGCATACAATGCTTGTTCCAGCGCCAAGATTTCGGTGAAATAGCCACGAAAGCTTAAATGATAAGACGTGTTAGCAGAAAATTGGTAGGTGACAAGTTCAGGCTGAGTGCGAACTTTAAATGCTGAAATCTGGGTTTTGAAAATAGGTTCATCACACAGATTAAAAATATCGCGTATTCTTTTTTTAGAACGGGCAATTTCATATAAAGGCAGGACTTTATGCTCCAGTTGCTGCGCCAGTCCATGTAGTTCTTTAATTAAGTGTGCTTTTTCTAAAGCATTCATTTTTTGATCTCTAGAGATGTTTCAGTACTTTATCCAGGGTTTGTGCCAGTACGAGGTTAACCGCCAGCTCCACTAGTCTGTATTCAGCAGAATTTGAGTCGGTATAGCTTTCTGCCATCTCAATTAAATAATCAATAGAAACGGAATGAGGCGGAATTTTGCCCTGTACCAATGCCTGAAGTTCATGCATAAAAAATTTTCTTATCATTGATCTATTTATATTGCTGCAATTATAAGCAGAGATCACATAAAATAGTGATCTATTTTGAGTATTTTATAAACAAATTTTTTAATTAAAAGTGATAAAAATCAATAGAAAAAATGAGAGTAGGAAATAGTCGATATTTTTTTAGAGTCGTGCATCTTTCACACTGAATGTGTTCAATATGATCAAAAAAAACAGGCTGAATCAATCAGCCTGTTTTAATGAAAAACAGCTTTGCATTAAGCCGTTTTTTCAGTTACCACAGTCGCAGCATCTGTATTTACTGTTTCCGCAGGTGCTTTAGTCGCTGGAAAGTCTGGCAGATGAACCACTTGCGCCATTTGTGCAGACGCTTGAACAGAAAAAGCCATAACGGTTGCTGCGAAAGCAAATTTAAGAGCATTCATAGGATGACCTTTAATATCAGAGTGTTCAATGACTTGAACAGAGGAGAATATTTAAACCTAATTCGGGTGAAATAATAGCAAATAAGACTTAATAGAAAATGATAGATTCGGCAAATTCAGGCAGTAAATTTTAGATAAATTACTCTACAAAACAATAAATTAGTATATTTACTCTAGTTTGATTTTTATGGTTTTACAGGGCTTTATACTTTATTTTAGCGATGAAAATCTGGACTTAATCGAGTGTTAAAATAAAAGGTCATGTGTTTTTGATCTGCCAATTTAAAACTAAATTTCGAGCTTTGTTCAATCCATGTAAGTTTTTGCTATCGCTTGTTTACGGGCTGCTGCAATCTTCTAGGAATGGACTAAGATAGAATTTCATTCATTTTCATTTTGAGAGTTTTATTATGGCAATTGCAAAAGTGGTAGAAGTCAATTCAAGCAGCAATAAAAGCTTTGAAGATGCGATTCAAACGGGCATTCAAAAAGTCACAGAAACGGTCAAAAATGTACAAGGTGCTTGGATCAATGAACAGAAGGTTGTCATTAAAGAAAATAAAATCACGGAATATCGTGTCAATTTAAAAATTAGTTTTCTGGTTGATTAAGTGAATACAATTCAATAACAAATAAAAAACCCCATTTGAAATGGGGTTTTTTATTGAACGTTGCTTTATTTAGCTTGGTCTGGGGTGTCACACGTTTCTGTTGAGCACTGTGCTGCCTGACTATTGGTTGATGTATCGAGCGCTTTTTCAAATACTTGCAAGAAAACTTCTTTAGGTTGCGCGCCTGCCAATGCCACACGTTGATCAAAAACAAAGAAAGGCACACCAGTCACTTTGAGTTGTTCGTGTGCGACTTCCTGATCGAATTTGACAAAGTCGGCATATTCTTCCGAATCCAACAGGTCATCGACTTCGACCGGATTCAGGCCAATACGCGCTGCGACATCTTCCAGTGTTTCACGTTCTCCAATCGCCAGACCTTGGGTCATATAGCTATAGAAGAACGCTTCCTGTGCTTCATTGCCCAAACCTTTGCTTTGCGCCAGGTGAATCAGGCGATGCGCATTAAAGGTATTGCCTGAATTGGCACCTTCCCAGTTAAATTCAATACCTTCGGCTTTGGCCATTTCAGCAATATTGCGCTGCATCTCTTCGACTTCTGCCACGGTGCGGCCATATTTTTGCGCCAGACGCTCAGAGTTGGAGACTTCCTGACGTACCGGTGCTTCAGGATCGAGCTGAAAACTGTGCCAATGTACTTCTAGCTCAATACCTGCTTCTTGTGCAGCAGCTTCTAAACGTTTTTTACCAATATAGCAGAAGGGGCAAACCACATCTGACCAGATATCTACGCGCATGTCATGTCTCTAATTTTGCTCTTGTGTTCAAGTATGAGGGTGAAGAATCAGAATTTAAAGCCCTTGAGCATCAGAAGTGTATTTCTACAGCAGATCGGCAGGATAAATAAAAGAAGAAAGAGTAGGTGATAGCCAGATGGCTTCCTTAATATAATCAGGTTCTGACTATTCAAAAAAAATATAAAAATGCCATAAAAAAACGCCCCGTAGGGCGTTTTGTGAATGCAGTCAATTATGCAGTTTTTACTGCAGCTTCAACAGCAAGCATGTGACCATTTTCTTCGAAGTTTGAGTGCCAAGAAAGCGCTTCACGAAGAAGATGAGGGGTATGGCCGCCTTTTGCACATGCACGGTCAAAGTAATCATTCAACGCATCGCGGTACATTGGGTGCGCACAGTTATCAATTACTGCACGTGCACGCTCACGCGGAGCCAAACCACGAAGATCCGCAAGACCTTGTTCAGTCACTAGGATATCAACATCATGTTCTGCGTGGTCGATATGTGAAGCAAACGGCACTACAGAAGAGATGTCGCCACCTTTCGCGATTGATTTGGTTACGAAGATCGCCAAGTGGGCATTACGTGCGAAGTCACCTGAACCACCAATACCGTTCATCATTTTGGTACCACATACGTGAGTTGAGTTCACGTTACCGTAAATATCAAACTCAAGTGCAGTGTTGATGCCGATAATACCTAAACGACGTACCAGTTCAGGATGGTTTGAAATTTCCTGTGGACGTAATACCAGTTTGTCTTTGTATTGTTCTAGGTTGTTAAATACTTTCTCGCCGTACTTAGCAGAAAGCGTAATAGAAGAACCTGAAGCAAACTTCATTTTACCGGCATCGATCAATTCAAACGTACAGTCTTGTAGTACTTCTGAGTACATGATCAAGTCTTCGAAGTTTGAATCTTTCAGACCCGTCAATACGGCGTTTGCAATTGAACCAATCCCTGCTTGAAGAGGTCCGAGGTTTTTCGGTAGACGGTCTTCAGCTACTTCTTTTTCAAAGAAAGCGATCAAATGGTTGGCAATGCTTTGAGTCTCATCATCTGGTGCAGTTACAGTAGATGGAGAGTCGTGCAATTCGCTGTTAAATACGATACCAACAATTTTAGATGGATCGATATTGATCGCATGCGTACCAATACGCTCATCAACTTGAGTCAATGGAATCGCTTGACGCGTTGGACGATACGTCGGGATGTAGATATCGTGCAAGCCTTCAAATGCCGGGCTTAAATTCGTATTGATTTCTACAATCACTTTTTCAGCAAAAATCGCAAAGCTTGCAGAGTTACCAACAGATGTTGTTGGAATGATGCCGCCATCTTCAGTAATTGCTACGGCTTCGATGATCGCAACGTCTGGTTTTTTCAACTGCAGGTTACGCATTTGCTCAACAGTTTCAGACAAGTGCTGGTCAATGAACATCACTTCGCCGTTGTTGATCGCTTTACGTAAAGTATTGTCTACCTGGAACGGTAAACGACGTGCCAATACACCAGCTTCAGTCAGTTGTTTGTCTAGATCGTTCCCTAGTGATGCACCAGTAATTAACGTGATCTTTAATGGGTTTGCTTTTGCCTGTTGAACTAAAGCTAAAGGAACCGCCTTCGCTTCACCAGCGCGAGTAAAGCCACTCATGCCCACAGTCATGCCATCTTGGATGAATTCAGCCGCTTGTTCAGGGCTGATGACTTTGTTGTGTAGGGAGGCTAAACGGATACGATCTAAAGACATTTTAACTCTCATTAATTCTTAAACTATGATACGGATTGTACCGCTCAAAAAATGTATTGTGCATAGGTGTTAGGCTAAGGTCTAATTTTTTAGCTAAATGTAGGTATAATAAAAAATGATGATTTTTAAATGATTGAATTCGTGAACTATAAAATGAATTGTATAGAAAAACTAAAAAGTCATTTGTTGAATTACTGATCACTTATTAAAAGTGCTCAGTCAAAGTTTGGCGAATTTTATCGAGTGTAGTGGCTGGGGGAAGTGTCTCAGGATTCGCCTGATTCACGGGTAGTGAAATGATAGCTTCCAGCCCACCTTCAGGACGATTATGAATACGCAATTGGCCATGGTGAATATCGACAATCCGTTTCACAATGGCCAACCCCAAGCCACTGCCTTGTACTGTTCGTGCCGAATCGCCCCGAACAAAAGGCTGCATCAAGGCTTCAATCTGATCTTCCGGGATGCCTTCGCCATGGTCTGCGACACAAATCAACAGTTGATCTTCTTCAACATGCGCAGAAAGCTCAATTGGTTCTGAACCATAACGTTTTGAGTTGTTGATCAGATTGCCGATCAGTCTTTTTAGTGACATGCTGCGCGCCTGAATGGTCGGTATATCTTGTGGTGTAAATCGGATATCTAGCGGTTTAAACTGCTTGACCAGTTCCTGTAGCAGTACATTGACATTGGTGTCCTGCGGTTCTTCATCGGAACCATCGCGCATATAGGAAATGAACTGATCCAGAATCGCGTCCATATCTTCGACATCATAAATCAGGCCTTCTTTGAGAAAGTCTTCATCTGGCATCATTTCGGCACTGAGGCGGATTCGGGTTAAGGGCGTGCGCAAGTCATGTGAAATGCCGGCCAGCATGATTCGGCGTTCCCGCTCGGTCTGGTCCAGCGTATAAATCATCTGATTAAAGGCATGATTGACCTGACGGATTTCCAGTGGACCATGATTGGTATCTAGATAGGGTGCTGAGCCGATTCGGCTATAACTGTTGGCGGCATTCTGCAAACGGCGTAAAGGACGGTTGAGCTGACGCACCAAGGTCAAAATAATGATGCCGACAATAATCGGCGTGCCAAGCAACCAGCCCAAAATCAGTTCATTGCTATAATTGGCATAAGTCTTTAAAGGTTCCTGTACCCAGTGACCATTCATTTCAGGAGTCTGGATCCAGATACGTGGACTCGGCTTAAACTGGAAATAGACTGTGGCTTGTTCGATGCGTAACTCTTTGGCGAGTTTGGTTTCGATCTGTCGGGTAAAAAATTCGGCAATCAGCTTTTCACGGACAGTGGGATATTCTGCCGGATTAGTAACGTATTCAATGCCGACCCGGTTTTTCAGCCAGTCATCGATATCGACTTCCTGCTGTTTATGATACAGGCGCAGATCGGGATTATTAAGAATTTCCAGTTCCATGGCCAGATAACGCGCATGTTGCTGGATTTCAGGTAAAAACAGGGTACGCCAAAAGAACCACAAGGACATGAACAGGCTAAAACAGACCACAAAAACCACCAGTACCGTGGTACGCATGGCAGCAGAACGCGGCTTGATCTTGTCGAGAAAGCGTTCCCCGCGGGTACGCTTTTTTTCCGAGTAGCTGACAAAATCGGTAAATTTTTGTGGATCGATGGGGTCGAGTTTCACACCAGCTCCCTGTTGGCATTTTCCAAATTGAGCAGTAATAATAATTTGTAATGGAATCTTACTGCTTGAACCTTCGATGGAAGGAGCTTGTTGTGTTACTTTTTTTGAAAAAATGAGTAACACTGTTACGCAAGTAAAAACTTTGCCATTCGCTGAACTCGCGCATTTGTATACGAGCCTTTAAAGAAGGGGAGGCTCAAACAGCAGCGAATGGCTTTTAGGGACAATAAATTGGGGTAATCTTTTATCGTAATAAGTTTTTCTTTATTCAGCACCATCTGGAACAAAGACATAACCCACACCCCATACAGTCTGGATATAACGTGCACGCGCTGGGTTTTCTTCCACTAAACGGCGTAAACGTGACACCTGAACATCAATTGAACGTTCCATGGCACCCCATTCACGGCCACGCGCCAGATTCATCAGCTTGTCGCGGGTTAATGGTTCGCGTGGATGTTGAACCAGTGCTTTCAGTACCGCAAACTCACCAGTAGTGAGCGTTACCACTTGGCCTTCACGGGTCAGAGTGCGGGTAGAGAGATCTAGCGACCATGGGCCAAAAGAAACCACTTCCATCTGTTGGCTTGGTGCACCCGGCACTTCACGTACCTGACGGCGCAATACCGCACGAATACGTGCCAGCAGCTCATTCGGGTTAAACGGTTTAGGCAAGTAATCATCGGCACCTGCTTCTAAACCGGCAATACGATCCGAGTCGCTACCACGAGCGGTGAGCATAATGATAGGCGTATCGATATTGGATTGGCGTAAACGACGACAGATACTCAAGCCATCTTCGACCGGAAGCATAAAGTCGAGCACGATCAGAGAAAACAGTTCCCGCTGTAAAAGTCGATCCATCTGCGTGGCATCATGTGCAGTTTTAACCACAAAGCCTTTATCTTCGAGAAAACGCTGTAATAAGGTACGCAGACGAACATCATCATCAACCACCAGGATCCGTTCGACCCGGTCCGTTTCGGTATGTACGGCATCGGCTTTTTCAGCAGGTACAACTAAACTCATGAGATGCTCCTTTATTCTTTATTGTCGTCATAAACAAAAATCAAATAGGCTTTGAGTATACGATTCATTGATATTAATTGACTATGCTCTAAAGCACCAAATATTGCAGTTAAAATCAAGACATAGATACCAAATATATACATCTAAATGAGCAAAAAATACGATTTTAAGCTGGATAAAAAGCAAAGTTCATACAAACTTTATCGGGAAAAGCTGAAAACTGTGGCACTTCATAATATAAAGATGAGGTAAATTAATAAAAACAATGGTGGATTTTATAGACCCGGTCTTTATAATCATGCCATTTAGTACTTATCCTTGTGGGATCAAACACGATGACTGACTTAGTTCAGCAGTTGGCAAAAGAACTTGCCGTACGTCCAAATCAAGTTGAGGCTGCCATCAAGCTTATTGATGAAGGTGCCAGTGTTCCTTTTATTGCACGTTACCGTAAAGAAGTAACGCAAGGCTTAGACGATACGCAACTACGTCAACTCGATACGCGTTTATCATACTTGCGTGATTTGTATGAGCGCCGTGAAAAGGTGATTGAATCACTCAAAGAACAAGATAAATTATCTGATGATTTATTGGCGCGTGTGAATGCCGCTGAAACCAAAAATGCATTAGAAGAAATTTACGCGCCGTACCGTCCAAAACGTACCAGTAAATCATTCAAGGCCAAAGAAGCCGGTCTAGGCCCGATTTCCGAAAAAATCTTTAATGAAGCCGTTGATCCAGCTGAAGCTTTGGTGGGTTTTAGCCATGAAGATTACCCAGATACTGAAAGCCAGCTTGATGCGATCCAGCACATCCTGATTGATGACTGGGCGCAAAATATCGCGCTGACCACTGAACTTAAAGCGACATTTGCAAAAACTGCCGTGCTGAAAAGTTTGGTTGCCAGTGATGAGAAAAAAGAAGTCGGTAAAAAATTCCGTGATTATTTCGATTTCTCTGAAAACTTGAATAAAGTGCCTTCACACCGTTTATTGGCGATGCTGCGTGGCCGTCAAGAAAACGTTTTAGGCCTGAAAGTGGATGGCGAAGATGATGCCCCGTTGGCGCGTATTGAAACTGAATACAATCTTGAAACTGTTCAGCCACAAGCGCGTCAGGATTTCTTGAAGCAAACTGCAAAACTATTTTGGCTCGGTAAAGTTCGTCCAACGATCGAACATTCATTGCTGACTGAAAAACGTCTGGCTGCTGAAACAGAAGCGATGAACGTCTTTGCTGAAAACCTGCGTCATTTACTGCTTTCTGCACCTGCAGGCGCACGTACCACTTTGGGCGTGGACCCGGGTATCCGTACCGGTGTGAAACTGGCGGTAGTGAACGAGTCTGGTGATGTTCTTGCACACAGCACGATTTATCCATTTGCACCAAAAGACGATAAAGAAGGTTCACTGGCCGAGCTGGCGCGTTTATGCCGCGAGTTCAATGTTGACCTGATCGCGATTGGTAATGGTACTGCAAGCCGTGAAACTGAAGCTTTAGTTGCTGAAATGATGGCTGCGAACAGTGATCTGAAAATGACGCGTGTTTCTGTATCTGAAGCAGGTGCATCGGTGTATTCAGCATCTGAACTAGCTTCACAGGAACTGCCTGAACTAGATGTATCTATTCGTGGTGCGGTATCGATTGCACGCCGTTTACAAGATCCACTAGCAGAACTGGTGAAAATCGATCCGAAATCGATTGGTGTGGGTCAGTATCAACATGACGTGAACCAGACCGGTCTGGCGAAAACCTTGGAAGCGGTCGTTGAAGACTGTGTGAACTCAGTGGGTGTGGATGTAAATACTGCATCAGCAGCGATTTTGGGTTATATCGCGGGTCTAAATAAATCAATTGCACAGCAAATTGTGGAATTCCGTAAGGAAAATGGTCGTTTTGACAATCGTCAGTCTTTGAAGAAAGTGCCACGTTTAGGCGAGCGTACTTTTGAGCAGGCTGCGGGCTTCTTGCGTATTCAAGATGGTACAGAACCACTAGATGCTTCTGCGGTTCACCCTGAGTCATATGCTTTGGTGAGCAAAATTGTTGAAGCGAAAGCAACGACTGTAAAAGACATCATTGGCAATACTGAAATCATTCGCCAAGTGAATGCTGAAGAATTTACAGACGAGAAATTCGGTCTGCCGACAATTCAAGACGTATTGGCTGAACTGGAAAAACCGGGCCGTGACCCGCGTCCAGAGTTCCGCACTGCTAAATTCCGTGATGACATTACTGAAGTTGCGCAATTGTCTGAAGGCATGCAGCTGGAAGGTGTAGTGACAAATGTCACTAACTTCGGTGCATTTGTCGATGTGGGTGTGCATCAAGATGGTTTGGTACATATTTCTGAACTTGCCAATGAATTCGTCGCTGATCCGCATAAAGTGGTGAAACCGGGTCAAATCGTACAAGTCCGTGTTTTGAATGTGGATGCTGAACGTAACCGCGTGAATCTGTCGATGCGTCCTGAAGGTTCTGAAGCGCCGGCGAAAGCACCACGTCAGCCACGTCGCGAGAACAATGAGCCACGTGGTGAACGTAAGCCTCAGGGTAAACGTCCACAGCAAGGACGTCCGCAAGGTGATCGCCCTCAGGGTAAGAAACCTCAAGCGGCTAAACCACAAGAGCAAAAAATTGGTGGTTTGGGTGCATTGCTATTGCAAGCAGGGATTAAAGGTTCTAAATAATTTTCAGATATCTTTAATTTAAAAAAACCTCCCAATTGGGAGGTTTTTTATTGGATCATTATGAGTTAATCATCGGCACAATCCAGCTGGTGATAATCAGCAAAATACCGAGATGCCCCAATTTTCGTGTCACATAGACCAGTTTAGATGGTGGCTGTTCCAGTCTTTTTGCATATTCTTCCATGCTAATGCCGGGCTTGCCTTTACTGGTAAATAAAAACACCGCCAGGTCGATACAGATCAGAATCGTACCGATATCAGCGACCAGTTCCATCAGGACAAAATCCTGGCGATACAGCGACATGCTGACGCTATAAATCAGATAAATGGCAAAGGCCAGACACAGGTATTGCAGGACAACTAAAAACTTCTGCATAAATTTCAACAGTTCACAAAATTAAAGCAATTATACAAATAATCGGGCAGCTGCTGCCAATTACAAGGCTTGCATCACCTCAGCAAAATTCTGCTTCTCGACCAGTTCCAGAAATTCATCGCCCAGACGCTGACTTTCCGCAATACATTGCTTCCACAGCTGAATCCGTTGGGTTTGATCCAAATCTTTTAAGTTAAAGTCTTTACGATCAGGCAAACGACCCAAAGGCAAACTTTGCAGATATTGCTGCGATGGAGAAAGCAGCAAAGTTCGTGCCTGATTTTCTGGATTTGAGGTACGTTTAAATAACTTGTCGAACCAGCCGGGGGTAATGCTATCGGTAAAATGTGGATACAGCACAATGCCTTTGCTCTGAAAGGGCAGGTCAATGTGATAATCAATCAGGCCACCATCGCGATAATAACCCTGCGGTGCATCCGGAATATTGTTCACCGCTGCCATTACCCCGGGAATAGAGGCTGAAGCCATCAGCCAAGACAACACACTCTGTTCGGTCAGTGCATGATAATGTGTGGTAAATCCATCTTCAGCGATTTTAAACTGTTCACCGATATTGGGCTGGCTGATCACACGTTGCATGAAATAACGGCTGTGCCGGCGCGCGACTGCGGTCGTTCCAAGAATTCCAGCCACAGAAGCCAGCAACGGCAATGCCTTGTCACTCTGGAAAATGTGTTGGGCTTTAATTGAAATGACTGCGAGATGATAATCTGGATGATTGACTAGATTGTTTTCTTTGCCTTGTACCAGATCCAGCAGCATGCCACGGCAAACTTCGCTGACATCCTGACGGGTCATTTTTTTATGAAAATAGAGGTTGGTATACAGCTCACCCAAACGTTCGGTTCCCTGTTGAACTCCATGTGCAGCCATACTGGCAAAACGCCAGCTGCCAATCGAAGAACCCACCAAAGTTCTACGCTGAGGTGCACGTGGAAAAAACTCACCAAAAATCGCCTGATCCAGTCCCTGGATCCCGATGCCTTTGGGGCCACCTGCAGCACCAGGTACAATATCGACTTGTTCGGGTTGCAAACCTTGTTGCAGAATCAGCTCACGTGCTAGATGGCCAGCACGAATCGTCAGCGCAGGCGCACGTCTTTGTAAAATCTGTACCATGGTTGAACCTATACTAGCCAAATGTGTGCTTATTTTAAGCGATAGGTCTGAAGACCCAATGGCAAGATATGTCCTAAGGTGACTTTGGAGTCATCCTCATCTTTAAGACATAAAAAAAGCCTGCATCATTTCAGGCTTTTTTTATCATGTTCTAAAATCACGGAGATTTATTTAGCAATCCGCCAGACGGCAAGCACGCTTGCGAGCACAATCAGAATCACCGACACAAACCATGGTGAAATAATTGCAATCGCCAGCAGAATGGCCATGACGCTGCCAAACATCCAGCTGCGTTTTTGCTGATGTTCCATTTGCAGGCGCATGCTTTGTAATTCATTGAGCTGTTTGGCATGCCATGCCGACTGGTTTTTTAAACCATTTAAGCTATCGATCATCAGGGTCGGTAAATCCTGCGCCCCTAAAAGCAGATCCGGGATTTTCTGTCCCAGTTCTTTTAGGTTCTTTTGCGGATTCATCTGGGCCTTGATCCAGTCTGTCAGGATCGGTTTGGCCAGACTCCAGATATCCAGTTCAGGATATAGGTCGGTTCCTAAACCTTCGACATGCACCAAAGTTTTTAGCAGCAGCATCAATTGAGGGGGAATTTCGAGATGGAAACGACGAGCGATATCCATCACTTCAATCAGAATGCCGGCAAAATCCAGTTCATGCATCGGTTTTGAGACCATTGGCCCCACACTGCGGCGCATTTCACGAGCCAAAGCATCCTGATCAGTCCCCGGTGGAATCCAGCCAGCCTGATGCACCACCTGAATCAGCTGCATAAAGTCGCTGTTCATGACCGCTAGTAGCATGCGTGCTACGGTCATCTGGTCGTGTTTGGACAGTTCGCCCATAATCGCGCAGTCCAGCGCAATAAAACGCGGATTGGCCGGATTGATGGTTTCTACAAAGACATTTCCCGGATGCATATCGGCATGGAAGAAGTTATCGCGGAACACCTGGGTAAAGAAGATGGTCAGGCCTTTACGCGCCAGATCGGCCCGATCCATGCCCAGCCGGTCAAAGGTCGCGATATCTGAAATCGGCACCCCGGTAATGCGCTCGGCTACCAGCACGTCTTTGCTGTCCATATAAATTTCCGGCACATACATCATGCTCGAGCCGGTAAAGTGATGGCGCATACGGCGGGTATTGTCTGCTTCCAGCGTCAGATCCAGCTCATTCAGAATGATCTGGCGATAGTCCTGAATGATTTCTGATAAATGTAGGGCACGTGCTGCTTCCAGACGTTTTTCCAGAAATTGACCGAGCCATTCCAGAATTTCAAAATCCTGCAAAATCTGCTGGCGAATATTCGGGCGGGTGACTTTAACCACCACTTCACGGCCATCATGCAGGGCAGCCGTATGCACCTGAGCAATCGAAGCTGCAGCCAGTGGCTGGGTATCGAAACGCGCGAATAGGGTATTTACATCAGCTTTCAGGGATTCCTGAATGCGCATCTTGGCCACGTCATTATCAAATGGCTTGACCCGGTCTTGCAGTAACACCAGTTGCTGTAAAACTTCAGGTGGAATCAGGTCACGGCGGGTCGAGAGCAGTTGACCGAGCTTGATCGCCAACGGCCCCATTTCTTCTAAAGCCAGTTTCAGCTTGAGCGGATTTTTACGTTCACGACTGGACCAGGCAGCCGGATGCATCCGGATGAGGGACAGCACATGCCGGGATTTTTCTGGTAATTCTTCCGCAGGAAACAACGTGTCGAGTCGATAGTGCGCGGCGATGCGCCAAAGTTCGAGTAAACGTGAAACATGCGGAATCATAAAGCTGTGTACCTAGTCTTGAGTAGAATTGTTGGAGGCATCAATTTGAGCCTGAAGCTGATGGATTTTTGCTTCAACCCGATCTAAATTTTGATTCAGGATACGGGTGTCCTGATTCAGGTCATCCATTTGCCAGCGGGGGGCAAACAGACCGCTGTCTTCTTTTAAGGCATCTTCGGCAAAAAATAATTGACTTTGCAGGGTGCGTTTTAGCTGCTTGGGCAGCAGTTGCAATTTACCAATTTCATGTGCCAGTGTCGGGCTAACCCAAGGGCTTAAGTGCGCCGCCAGATCCAGTTCCGCCTGTTGCATGATGCGCTGGATTTCCTGCAATAACTTGTAGTCGCCTTGTAGGGGGATATTACCGACTTCATCGGAAAGCAGCAGCTTGAGTAATTCCACCACATTGCTGACCTGCAAGGTTGCGGTCGCTTCGGTGACTGTCAAGGAACTTGCGTCAAATGGACGTTGTTCAAAGACTGAAGGTGTTTCGGTATGACCGGTTGCCGTTGGTTCCAGACGAACTTTACCTTCATCAAAAAACACATCAACCGAAAGCTGCGGCGAGGCGATTACCACCCGCAGCATTTTACCGGACAGGGCATTCAGCTGGATGCGGGTAATGGCATCCAGATCAATCACATGATGAATCACGCGTTCAATAGCACCGAGTGCCAGAATTGACCACATAGGCAAGGAACCTTAAAGTTTGAAACCGCGGTGAACTGCAACAATCCCGCCAGTCAGGTTGTGATAGTCACAATTCTGGAAGCCGGCATTTTCCATCATGCCTTTCAGGGTGCGCTGGTCCGGATGCATACGAATCGATTCAGCCAGGTATTTATAGCTTTCTGCATCATTGGCAATGATTTTGCCCATGATTGGCAATGCCGTGAACGAATAAAGGTCATACAGCTTAGAGAATGGCTCAAACACTGGTTTAGAAAATTCTAGAACCAGTAAACGGCCACCTGGCTTAAGGACGCGGTACATTGCAGCAAGTGCAGCATCTTTATCGGTCACGTTACGCAGACCAAAAGAAATCGTTAAAAGATCGAAGCTGTTGTCTGCAAATGGTTCTAAGGTTTCGGCATTGGCCAGAACGAAATCGACATTGGTACAGCCCGCATCAATCAGACGGTCACGACCGACATTCAGCATCGATTCGTTAATATCAGACAGTACCACATGACCTGTCGGACCAACTTCACGGCTAAAGACTTTAGCCAAGTCGCCAGTACCACCCGCGATATCCAGCACATGCTGGCCACGGCGTACACCTGACATATTGATTGCAAAACGCTTCCACAGGCGATGAATACCAAAAGACATCAAGTCATTCATGATGTCGTATTTGCTCGCTACAGAGTGGAACACTTCTGCGACTTTCTGGGCTTTTTCTTCGCTGTTTACAGTTTGATAGCCGAAGTGCGTGGTTGAGCCGACGTTACCCGTATTGGCACCGCGTGGCAGATTATATTTGGGCACAGTACCCGTCACAGGCGTGTCAGTCAGACGTTGTTCTAAAGATTGTTGCTGACCTTGCGGGGTGCCTTGTGGAAGGGGTTCAGTTAAGAATGGGCTCACTTTGTCTGTCTGTTGTGCCGACTCGGGGGTAGGGGTAGGCGTTGTATTTTCATTCGACATTGGAGTCACTCCTAACATATCAATCGGGTTAATCTTGCATTGTCTGCATCATGACAGATTCTAAAGGCTTATTCAGCAATCATGATGCAATTGTTATGAATAATATACAGAAAAATTCACGCTTGGCAGAAATACTCATCGGGTATTTACTGAAATGGTAGCGGATCGCCAGAATGTACTTTCTCGATAATCTGGCGTTCGGTGGCAGTGAACGTGCGTACAAATTTTTCTGCCGATTTGAGTGGCTTCATGGCCAGAAAACCATCCTGCATAAATTCATACATTACCTGAAAGTTATATTTATTCGCCGCGCCCTTACACATTTTAAAGGCGGTATAGACCACAAATGAACGCATGTATTTATCCAGACTCATACCGAGCTGATCCAGCAGAGCCAACTGTTTCAGGCGTGCTTCACCCTGATCCAGCTTCAAATAGGTCAGGCGCATCATCTCGTCAGTTAGCGGTTCATGTGGATGATAATCCTGTAATAACTGAATCGCGACCTGTTCATCCAGTTGTACCGCCAGAATAGCCAGCTCTACGCCTGAGGTGCCGGTTTTAATGGCATTTTCCGGAATAACTTTTTCTGCTTTATGCGCATATTTCATCAGCCGGGCAATCTGTTCTGCCAGCGCATCAAAGTCAGCACCGCCGTAGAGACGGTTCAGGAAATATTCGGACATCAACAGGTTTTGTTTTTCAGCAAAATGGGCGCGATGGGTGCGCTGCATGCGGACTTTCTGCCAGGCCTGCACATCCTGTAAACGGCTTAAAATGTCAGGCCGGGTGTGATAAGCCAGTTGATAATAATGCGCTAACAGATCATCGAGTACGGCAAGTTTGGACATGAGGCTTCAATTATGATTGGAGGATGCAAGAATCTTAGAGGCTGCCGGACAATCCTGCTATGACAAATTGAACAGAGATCGGGCATTTGTATGTCAATCTGTTGTTTAAATGGCCAATTTAATCGTGTGAAAAACGTTGCCAGAGCTATTTTTGCGCTGAAACTCCTCGCTATACTGCAAACAGAATAAAAGATCAGGGTTGAAGATGCGTATGGAACAACCACAATTTCAGTTAATGGATGAAGATCAGCTGTCTGTCGAGCTGATTGATGCCCAATATAATTTAAAAAAGACCCGGGGCCAGAAAAATGCCAAAAGTCTGGTGATTCTGGTGAATGGCATTGAACTGGCCGGCAAGGGTGAAGCGGTTAAACAGTTACGTGAATGGGTCGATCCGCGCTATTTGCGTGTGAAAGCCGATAAGCCTCAGCTAGCCGGCCCGAAGCAGACCTTGTGGCAACCTTATGCACGTTTTATTCCTGCCGAAGGCCAGATCATGGTGCTGTTTGGTAACTGGTACAGTGATCTGCTTGGCAGTGCCATGCAAGCTGAAAGCCCGCTGAGTGATGCACAGTTTGATGAATATCTGCAAGAGATGCAGGCCTTTGAACAGGACCTGAAAAATAACCATGTCGATGTGATCAAGGTCTGGTTTGACCTGTCCTGGAAAGTCTTGCAAAAACGTCTGGATGCCATGGATCCGAGTGAAACTCACTGGCATCAACTGCATGGTCTGGACTGGCGCAATCGCAAAGAATATGACACCTTGCAGCGCCTGCGTCAGCGCTTTACCGAGGACTGGTTCATTATTGATGGCGAAGATGAGCAGCAGCGCGACCAGCAATTTGCCCAGTATATCCTGAGTGCCTTGAAACATTGTCCGGATCATCCCGCCAGAGCCAAGGGAAGATGGAAACAGGCCAAGATTCCCGAGCAGTTAAAACATCCTTCCAAGACTCAAGCCCAGCCAGAAGATTACAAACCGGAACTAAAAAAATTAACCGCGAAGGTCGCCAAAGCCATGCGTTCCGATTCGCGTAATGTGGTAATTCTGTTTGAGGGCATGGATGCTGCTGGCAAGGGCGGCGCGATCAAGCGGATTGTCAAAAAACTGGATCCACGTGAATATGAAATTCATACCATTGCCGCACCAGAAAAATATGAGCTGAGCCGTCCTTATTTATGGCGCTTCTGGACCAAGCTGCAAACCGATGATGATATCTGCATTTTTGACCGTTCCTGGTATGGTCGGGTATTGGTAGAACGGGTAGAAGGGTTTTCTAGTCCGGTAGAATGGCAGCGAGCTTATGCGGAAATTAACCGTTTTGAACAGAGCCTGGTCAAGCATCAAACGGTGATTGTGAAAATCTGGCTGGCCATTTCTAAAGAGGAACAGGCAGCACGGTTCAAGGCGCGTGAAGATACACCGCATAAGCGTTTTAAAATTACTGAAGAAGACTGGCGTAACCGGGAGCGCTGGGACGATTATCTGAAAGCGGCAGCCGATATGTTTGAACATACTTCGACCGAGGAAGCGCCTTGGCACATTATCGCGTCTGATGATAAACATACCGCACGGGTCGAAGTATTAAAGGCTATTTTAAAACAGCTTCAGGCAGAATAATCTGCCTGAAGTAAGAGTATCTAGAGGGCTGCAAAAATTCAGCTCACCCGGATTTTAACCTTGCGCCACCTGTTTTTGCTGGATATTTTTAGCTGCACGGTAGCATTCCTCTACATGTGCTTCAGCAATCTTTTTCATGACAAAATAGCCCAGACTTGCCGCCACCAGTTGGCCGCCCAGCGGAATGAATTTTGTGACTTGCTTTGTGATCACTTTCGCTGCAACATTGTTCAAAGATTTTTTAACTGCCGTACGTGCGACCACCAGACCAGAAAATTCTACGCCGCGTTTACGCAACTCATTCCAGTGCACCTGACGGGTTTTTGGATCATAGACACTGATCTGGTCAGGCGCCAGGCCGAAGCGGGCATTGATCTCGGGAATCAATTGCGACAAGATACCGATATCAATGACCACGTCCATAAACGGCACTGGAATAACCGCAGCACCGGCAGAATAATAGGCGCGTTTTTTGGTGAGTTCCAGGCACTCGGCGCGGATTTGTTCTAAATCTAGGCTCGGATCGAGACGTTCAGGAATTTTATCTAATTTCATGGGCACTACCTAAGCTCTATGTTGTTTTTTTCTATTCAAGCATCTTTAAGATGCTTTTTTCAAAGAAATTTTTCGACTGAAGTGTGGTTTTAAAGTGTCATAGAGCGCTCGGGATGTATAGTAAATAATCTTTATCGTTTTGTAGTAAAAACCACATTCAGCAGTTCAGGGGAACCAATGGCCATTCATGTTATTCAGAGTCAACGTATTGATGTGCTTTTGGATAGTATGCTGCGTATTGTCAACCAGACTGCCCGGAATCCATTTGAGGTGTTACAAACCCGGCACTTTATTGTGCCATCTCCGGCAGTAGAAACTTGGCTGACCCAGAAAATTGCCGAGAAAAAAGGCATTAGCGCCAATACCCAGTTTCATCACCGGATTCGCGCCTTTCAATGGACTTCCTATCAGTGGGTATTGAATGCGCCTAAAGAAGTGGAGCAGGTCCGTGAAGCCAATATTCCGCGCATTATCATCAAATGGCGCGTGTTTCAGGCGCTACGAAAATGCATTCTGCCTGAACAGATTCCTTTAGACGTCGATCATCCGCTGTATTCTATTGTGAAGCGGATTTATGACAGTGCTGACCGGCTGGAGCAGGGTACAGAGAAGCAGCTGAAAAAACAGAGCATGCTGTACTGGGTAGCCGAGCAGGTGTCGCGTTTGTTTAGCCATTATATGGATTATCGCGGTTATTGCGCGCGTAACTGTCCTCCAAACAACTGTGGTTGTCCGAGTAACTGGTTAGAGTCCTGGGGGCAGGATATTGCGCTCGATATCGAGCAAATGATCTATAGCCCCAAAGATGAAAATGGTCATGAGATGCAGGTGGCGGATTTTGTCAAGATTCAGGCGCGTGAACTGGAAGCTTGGCAACGCTGGTTGTGGCAGCATGTATTTCAGGATGATTATGCCAAAATCCTGGAGATTGAACGCCTGTATTGGGAGCGGCTGGAGAATGCAGAAACCCGCGCCCAGGCTCTAAAACGACTACCGGCCCAGATTGTGGTATTTAGCCTGCTGGAACTGCCACCCAGCCAGCTGGATTTTTTACGCCGTTTGGGGCAATACATTGATATCTATATTTTTCACTTCAACCCCTCGCAGGAATACTGGGCCGACAGTGTCGATCCGGACTGGAAAGCCAGGTTTGATTTGCAGCGGGAAGAGCGCTTTATTCAGCGTTTTGAAAAGACCCGTCAACGTAAACCGAATGATGCGGAAATAAAAGACTTCAGGATCAAGCAGCTGAACTTTAATGCCGAAGACCGGGAATCGCGGCATCCGCTCCTGACCCGATTCGGCAAGCAGGCACGGGATCATTTTTCTCTACTCTCTAAACTGTCTTCGGGGGAAGAGGGTCTCTGGGCCGATGTCTTTGTCGATGAATATCAGGACAGGCTGCTGGCCAAAATCCAGTCGGATATCCTGTATTTGCTCGAGCCTGAACAGCATCAATATGCTTTAAGCCCTGACGATGATTCGGTACAGATTCATGTCTGTCATTCTTCATTACGTCAGCTGGAAGTCCTTAAAGAACAGCTGATTCACTGGCTGGCTCAAGATACGAATGACGTGCCGCGTCAGCCTAGTGATATTCTGGTGCTGACGCCAAGTCTGAAAGAACTCGAACCGGCAATTCGCAGTGTCTTTGCCCCGCCACCGCGTGAGCGCGAGACTGGTAGCAAACGCTTGCAGAAAGATAACCTGTATTTACCGATCCAGATTGCCGGGGTATCACGTCTGGATGTCAGCAATGCCTGGCGCGCGGTACTGGGCCGGATTCAGTGGGTACGGCGCCGTTTCAGTATTGAGGACTTTGCCGACTGGCTTAGCCTGAATGCGACCCAGCAACGTTATGGTCTGGACTATAGTCAGGTAGAACGGATGTTGCAGTTGCTGACAGATGCTGGCTTCAAGCGTGGATTGGACCAGCAGCATTTACAGCAAAGTCTGAGCGCAGGCGATGAGGATTACCGGTTTAGCTTTAAATTCGCGCTGGACCGTCTGGCGTTGGGTCTGGCGATTCCTGAACATACCCTGTTTCAGGACACCTTGAGTTATGCCAAGGTTCTGACCAGTGATTTTCCCTTGATATCCACCCTGATCCGGATTTATCAGGATCTGGTAGAGCGCCGTGACTGGCTGACTTTGCATGAAACCGGACAGCGCACGCCAGTCAAAACCTGGCTGGAATATCTGCGCGCCGATCTGAACGAGTTCCGTGATGCTGGCGTGGAATCGCTCAAAACCGTTGCCGAGATTATCGACAAGCAAATGCGGATGCTGACCTTGGCCGATTATCATGACCAGGATGATCCGCATGCCAGTCAGGAACTGGTGGCACTCAGTCTGCCTCTGCCTTATGTGCTGGAAGAAATTCAGAATACCCTGGAGATGCAGCTGGATCAGGCCGAACCGACCGGACAGATTACTTTTAGCCAGATTGGTCAGATCCGGCCATTGCCTTATAAACTGGTGGTGATGCTGAATCTGGATAGCGGTAAATTTCCGAGCCGTAATCAACAGGTTCCGTTTGACCTGATGCGCAGCCTGAAGCCGCAACTCGGTGACCGTTCCCGTCTGGATGACGAGCAGGGCGCTTTTCTGGATGCCTTGCTGCTGGCACAGGAAAATCTATGGCTGTTCTATAATGGCTTTGATCTGGAGGATGGTGAGGCTCGCGATCCATCCACTGCCTTGCAGGAACTGGTTCAGCATATCGCGCTGATCTGCCAGTCTGAACAGCCGGATGCCGAAATCGATCCGATGGTGGATATTCATGGTCTGTCAGTCGCTCAACATATTCGGCAGCTTTATCATGTGCATCCCTTGCAGCCTTTTGATCCGGCCGGATTCGCAGATATGCAGACACCGCGCTATCAGGATCAGTGGTTTGCAGTAGCAGAGTATATTCGTAGTGCCGAAGGCAAGCGCAGCAGCTGGATCAATGCACATTATCCGGCACTAGAACAAAAAGAAATCCGGGTACTCAAAGGCGATGAATGGATCCGCGATATGATTTTCCCGGCACGTCTATTCCTGAAAAGTGTCGGGGTTTCCACGATTCGCTATGCCGATTTGCCGAGTTCCCGGGAACCCCTATTACTGAACAAGCTGGAACAGTATCAGGTACGGGATTTCCTGTTGCAACAAGAGCAGGAGATTGAGCCGAACCTGATGCTAGACCGTTTGCCAGTGGGCAAAACCCAGCAAGCCACCTGGCTGGGCAGCCAGCAGGAACAGCAGTTATTGCAAGAACGTTTGCTGCAGTTGGGTAAAGAACTGACGCCAGTTACCCAGCAATCCTGGCAGTTCAGTCCTGAACTGATCATTCATATTAACGTGCCTCAGGTTCCAAACAGCAGCTACTGGCTGAGTATGCAATCCTCTTCGGCCTCGGAAAAACGCCGTGCCCAGATCTGGCTGGAGTATCTGCTGTGGCTGGCTTACTTAAATGATGATGCACGCTCTCCAGAACTGGAGCGCATTGTCATTTTCAGTAATAAAACCCTGAAGTTTTCTGGCTTGAGTTCGAGCAAGGCACATGAGTATTTGCAGCTCTGGTTAAAGGCATGGAAAATTGGTCAACAGCAGCCGCTGGTCTTGCCGGCAGAATTACTGATGAAAAAAGAATGGCAGTGGGCCGAGAATGAACAGGGCAAGATGACCATTGTGGAAATGCCGGAATTGCTAAAGGCTTGGAACAACAGCTATGAGAGTGCCAAACCTTTGGCTTCGGATGAATCCAGTCTGCTGCATCAGGACTGGCAATTTATTTTGCAGGATCAGGATCCGGATCTGGCCTTGCAAAATTGCTGCCATGATTTTGCTCATGGCCTGTATGCGCCGATTCATCAACATCTGGAGTGGGTGAAATAGCCGTATGACTTTCTTAAAGCAGCAGATGCAAAAAGCCATTTCCACCAATCCGATTCAAGACATGAAATTCCGTGGCCTACACTGGATTGAAGCCTCGGCAGGAACCGGCAAGACCTATACGCTCTCCAGTCTGATGGTGCGGATTTTTCTGGACCAGTATTATCCGCATCAGGTGATTGCGACGACATTTACCCGTAAGGCCACGGCTGAACTGAAAAACCGGGTACGGCTTCGCATCGAGGAAACGCTGGCTTATATCCAGCGTCATCAGCAGCTCAATTCAGTTGAAATCACAGCAAAAATCCAGAATGAAACCGATCCTTTATTTCAGCAGGTACTGAAAGATTATGGTTCACGGCTGGATTATGCCCGTCGCCGTTTACGTCTGGTGCTGAACCAGCTGGATGAACTGTTTGTTGGCACCCTGGACAGCTTTAGCCAGAAACTGTTACGTGAATTTGCATTTGAAAGTGGCAAGATTGAACGTGCAGAACTGACCGAAGATCAGGATATTTATATCCAGCAGCTGATTCATGATGTGCTGCGTGACTGGATCCAGCAGCAGCCGCAATACATGGTTAATCATCTGTATGTTCAGAATCTACTGAAACCGGTGGAGCATTATACCGGGCTGGTGCGTGATGCCTTGAATTTCAGCAAGCAGTATTTCCGCAAGATCGAACCGGCTGAATGTGACCTGAACAAATTGGAAGCCTGCATCAGTCAATTAGTGAATATTCAGGAGCATGATCTTGCCGTCATGCGGCGTTATTGTCAGGAAAGTCCGAAGTATTTTCACAAGAGTTTTTTGACCAAATTAACCGAAATTTGTGAAAATTTTATGACCTGGTGTGCTGCCCTGAAAACTCAAGGAACAATGAGTTTCTTTGATGCTGAATTGCAGCCGATTATACTGAATCTATGCCATTTGCGTCGCAAGAAAACCGATTTCCAGCCGAACACTCAGGTCTTTAACAAAAGCTGTCCGGATGCAGAGCAGCAGCTGATTTTGCAACATAGTCTGATCGTAGCAATTGATGTGCTGTGCGAGGTCAAACAATATCTGGATGAGCAGCTGCAACAGCTTACGACCTATCTGGAATTTCATATTATTCAAAGTGTGCAGACTCGTTTGCCACAAACCTTGCAGCAGCAGGGTGAAACCACTTTTTCCCAGCAAATCCGTACATTGGCAGAAGCATTGCAAGGCCAGCAGGGACAGCGTTTTGCCCAGTTTGTGCAGGCACGTTATCCGCTGATTCTGGTCGATGAATTTCAGGACACCAATCAGGATCAGGATGATCTGCTGGCCAAGATCTGGCGTGATGCCAACCGGGTGCAGTCCGGCTGCATGATTATGGTCGGCGATCCGAAACAGGCAATTTACGGTTTCCGCGGTGGCGACATGCTGACGTATAACAAGGCACACGCTGACGTACGTCACAAGCAGGGTCGTGAATATACCCTGATGCAGAACCATCGTTCAGTCAAACCGCTCGTAGAAGTGGTTGATGCACTGTTCCAGCGGCAAATGGATTTTGGCGAACAGGTGCAGTACACCCTGATTCAGGCCGGTAGTCGCCCGCATCCAGATCTGGTCGATATGGGCAGTATCAACCCGCAGCCCTTACGATGGATTCAGCTAGGTGAATCGGACCTGGAAGCAGATCAGGTGGCCTGGAAAATCCGTGCATTGCTGAATCAGTCTGCCCAGCAGCAACTGTACTTTCAGCAGCAAGAGCATCAGCAAAGCCTGAGCGCAGATGATATCGCCGTACTGGGGTTTGGCCATTTTGCGCTGGAACAGGTGAAGCAGCGTCTGCAGCGTATGGGCATTCCCTGCTATAAAGAATCCAAACAGAGCGTGTTTGCCAGTCCAATCGCTCAGGATGTCGCGGCAGTATTGACGGCGATCATGGATCCTTTCAATGAGGCCAAGGTCAAGCGGGCCTTGCTGACTCGTCTGTTGGGCTTCAATCTGAAAAAACTGATCGAATTACAGGAGCAGAGTGAAGGCCTCAGTCGCTATATTGCGGATCTGGATATAATTCGGGAAATGTGGTTTGAGAAAGGCTTTTTGACCGCCTGGAATTATGCACTGAATCTGTTTCAGGTCTGGACCAATCTGGTGGCCAGTCAAAGTCTGGACAATGAGCGGGTAGTGGTCAATCTACGCCATCTGACCGAGATGCTGAGCCAGCAGAGTGAATATTATCAGGGGGCGCAAAAACTCTATCACTGGTATTTGCGCCAGCTTCAGTCACCTTCAGGCAAGGACAGCGAAAAAGAACGCAAGCTGTCTGGGGATCATGGGGTGCAGCTGATGACCATTCATGCCTCCAAAGGGCTGGAATTTAAAGTGGTGTTTTTATTGGGAGCAGATGCTGCTTTTGATGTGCATAAAGGCAATCTGAATTTTTCCCTGTCTGCGCCTGAACAGGACAACATTCTGGAACAATCCCGGGTGATTGCAGTGAATCACAAGAATTTACATGAGCAGGCGATTCTGCAGAATGCAGCGCGTAATGCTGCCGAAAACCACCGACTCTGGTATGTGGCGCTGACCCGTGCCAGTCACCGGGTATATGCCATGCTGCAGGACCAGAACGCACAGTCTGATTCCGGGCTGGCCTTCTGGCGTGGTCAGGGAGATCAACTGTTTCAACATGCTTTAAGTCTGGTCGAGCCGCCTCTGTCTCAGGAGCCACCGCGCCTGGTCGAGCAGTCGAACCATCATCAGGTCGACATGCGGGCGCAACCTTTGCCAGAGCGGCAGTTTTATCCGCGAACCAAAACCAGTTTTACGGCTTTGTCACAGCATCAGCTACATGGACATATCTTGCAGGACGATCTGGTCACGGCTTATGAACAGCCCGACAGTGCTGCCGATGAAATTCATTTTACCGGTCTGGAAGAACAGCCAGCAGCTGTGCCCCTAGACTGGATTAGGCTGAATTTTCCTAAAGGCACCGTAGCCGGAACATTCTTGCACAGCATTTTTGAACATATTGATTTTCAGGACAGCAGTTACTGGAATCTGGAAATCCGGCGCCGTTTTAAAAATACCGCACCGCAAATCTGGCAGGAACTGAAAGAAAAATTTGAACAGGCTTTTCATATACGTAGTGTACTAGAACAGGCTTTTTCCCTGCATTATCAGGCCGCTGTGGTGAATCTGCGAACCCTGTTTCAGGCCACAGCTCAGGCAGATTTCAAAGCCGAGGAATTGCGTCATAGTATGCAGCGCGTATTGTCCAGCCTGAACTATAAGTTATTGACCGGAATTCGCCTGCATGACCAAAGTGAAGTTTATCGCCAGCAATGGCAGCAGATGTTTCACTCGGCACAACAGCTCGAGCGTTCAGCTCTGCTGGAATTTTTAAGTCAGTTTAGGGTGTATTTTGATGGGCTGGAGGATGACTCCTTTATCCAGTTTTTTGAACAGGAAGTGGCCCAGCTCACACGCTCTGCAAGCACTGAATCGCTGAATGTGGACAGTATTTTCCAGACTGCTTTTGATGGCTTGTTGGACGAGATTACAGAAGATATTTTGCTGAACCTGATGCATGACTGGGTACATGACATTCTGGCCACTCCGATTCAGGTAGATTTTGCTTTGGCGCAGCTGGAGGCTAAACAGTATCTGTCAGAATTTCCTTTTTATCTGTCCTTGACCGATGCCCCTTTGCAGATTCGGCAAATCCATCAGCTTTTTCTCGGACATGACATAGTCATGAGCGATTTTAATGAGGCCAAATCGGCGCGATATCTGACCGGTTCCATCGATCTGGTGTATTTCGATGGCCAGCGCTACCATATTGCCGATTATAAAAGTAACTTCCTCGGCCCTGATCAGCAGCACTATAGTGCTGAGGCGATTCAGCAGAATATGAGCCAGTCCAGTTACTGGTTGCAGGCCGCTTTGTATCTGGTGGCGCTGCATCGTTATCTGAGTGCCAATATGCAGGGTTATTCGATCACACAGCATCTGGGCGGCGCAACCTATTTGTATTTGCGCGGGATGAATGGACAGGTCCAGCAAGGGGCTTATCATTGGCAACCGAGCCTGGAATTCATAGAAAAACTGGATCAAATACTGGGCTATTTTGATCAGAAAAAATCAGCATGATTTTGCAGTTTTATAATATATATAGAGATTAAACAGAAAATTATCCTGTGGATAACTTTGAGGATAACTGTGTGGAAAATGAGCAGAATCACGTGTCGCAGCAAGACTCCAATTTAATGGCCTGGATTGACTATTTGTGTCAGCCGCCGTTTAGTACGGCTACATTTGATCCGGCAGCAAAATTCTTGATTCAGCAACTGCTTGAGGCGATACAGGCAGGGGATAGCTGTATCGAAGTTGATCCTCAGCAGGTTGCCCTATTACATAATCTGGTTCTAGATCGCCGTCAGCAAAGTACAGGAATTGCACCATTTATTTGTGCAGATCAGCATTTATATCTGTACCGCTATTGGCAACTGGAACAGGCAGTAGCCTCACATATTGCTCGGATTAAAGCCCAACCGGTTGCCGCTATTGATTTATCCGAACGTGATCGCAATTTATTGTCAGATCCACAGCAAAAATTGGCACTGGAAATGGTTGCGCGGCAGGCGCTGAATATTATTAGCGGCGGTCCGGGTACCGGTAAAACCTATACCTTGGCGCATATGATTGCGGTCCTGCATGAAGCCTTGCCAAATATCCGGATTGCCATGGCAGCACCTACCGGAAAGGCCGCACAGCGCATGAAAGAAGCACTGCAAAAAGCCTTGCACAGTGAAGCGTTACAACAGTTTGAGCTAGAACAATTAAAACAGTTACAACCGGTCACCCTGCATCGCTTATTGGGTCTGGGCACTCGCGGACAGCCACGCTTTCATGCCAAGCAGCCTCTGCCTTATGATGTGATCGTGGTCGACGAAGCCTCGATGCTGGATTTAAACCTGTCACAGATGTTACTGGCCTCCGTACCGTCTCATGCACGGCTGATTTTACTCGGTGATGCAGATCAGCTGGCCTCTGTGGATGTGGGAACGGTACTGGCAGATTTACAGCAAGTAGCGACTCTGGAAGATAACCGGGTCAATTTAATCACCACGCGGCGTTTTGCGCCTGGAGCCAGGATTGGCGCAATGGCGGAGTTTATCCAGCAGAATCATCAGCCTTCTCACGTCTTGCAGAAATTTGAGCAGCAGATTGTGGCAGCCAGTGAGTTACAGGCGATCGATTTGGATCAGGTGAAGATCGACCAGTTGCAGTTACAATACCTGCTCGCTGGTGCCGAACAGACCGCGCATAATTTGAATCAGTATTATGACCAGCTGATGTATGGTTATCAGGCTTATGTACAGGCCATAAAAACAGAACGAAACTCAGCTGATTTTGAACACTATGTGCAACAGGTGGTCAAAACTTTTGATGATTACCGTATTTTAACGGCAATCCGTTCTGGTGATCTGGGGCTGCTCAAGATCAATCTACAGATTGAACAACGTTTTTTAGCAGCCCAAGGTCAGTTGAAACAGGGCGACTGGTATGTCGGACGACCCGTCATGATGAGCTATAACGACTATCAGTTGGGCCTGTCCAATGGTGATATTGGTATCTGTTTTTTACGTGAGCAATCTGGTCAACGTCAGTTTGAAGTGTATTTCCCGAGTCTGGAAAAATGGGTATTAGCCACCCGTTTACCTAAAAGTATTGAAACCGCTTTTGCGCTGACCATTCATAAATCTCAAGGTTCAGAATTTTCCCATACGGCAGTGGTGCTGGATCAATATGCAAAAAATTTATTGAGCAAAGAGTTGATTTATACTGCAATTACTCGAGCCAAAAAAGTGGTCAGTTTATTGGTAGATTATGATGCTTTTACACAAGCACTTTGTGTTAAAACTACCCGGAAAAGTGGTTTGAGCCAAAAAATCATTGAACAATCTAGTAATTTAATTGGCAAAAATAATCAAATCTTGTAGGTAAAAGCTTACAAGGATTCAGGAAATTGACGCATAGAGCTTTTGCTCGGTTTTTGAGAAGATTGGTTCTACAAAATAACTCAACACGGAAAGTTGAGCATAATCGCATAATGATAATAATAATGTCGGTAGACAGCGAACTTACAGTGAAGTAAGTGAAAGAGGAAACTTACAGCCGCTAAGCCTTGTAGTTTTGGGAGAGACTACAAGGCTTTTTTATATCCTGATTTTTTTATAGGAAGCTTGCTGGATTTTTATCCTAATTTCTTAGCAAAAATTTTCAGCCCTAGCCAGTAAACTTAAGTAAATAGCGTTAAATAAAACGAGAGCTGTGTAACATTATGCAAATTTTCACCCTGTGATGTACGAAATGGCTTACAGCAAAATGAGGCAAATACCTCTAGTTGTCTGGTGGGAATATGGCAAAATCTACCACACAAGGAAGATGATTTTTCAACAGGATGTTTGAAAATAATAATAAGCGTAAAACGCCATAATAATACAATAAATAATAATGATAAGAGAAAGAACTACAGCGCCAAAAAGCCCGAGTTTACTCGGGCTTTTTTTTATCCATTTTCTATGGGGAGTAGCTGAAGATTCAAGCGAGCTAAAGGGTTTGCGGGCTTTTCAAAGGAGTTTCTATATTTAATTTATTCTGGATTTATTTCATTAAAATAATGCAAAACCTGAATCTTTAAGGAACAAGAGTCATCGGATCTGAGCTGTATCAATGAGCAACCAAAACCATGCAAAAATCTGGATCTATTTTTGCAATTTGATGCGTTTTCCCTTAAAATATGCAACTTGCTGTAGTGATGCACGGCAGTCAAGGTTTTGAATTCTCATCACTTTGATTTTTATCAAAATATACAAGCATCTCGGAGAAATCGAATGGCTTTAACTAACGCAGATCGCGCAGAGATCATGGCTAAATTCGCTCGCGCTGAAAACGACACTGGTTCACCAGAAGTTCAAGTAGCTCTTTTAACTGCTCAAATCAATGACTTACAAGGTCACTTCAAAGAGCACAAACACGACCACCATAGCCGTCGCGGTCTAATCCGTATGGTTAACCAACGTCGTAAGCTACTTGACTACCTTAACGGTAAAGACCACGGTCGTTATGTAGCATTGATCGGTGCTTTAGGTTTACGTCGTTAATTCGATTTAAACTTTATTTTCGGGTGTATTGCATGCTTTGTGCTGTATTACTGAAAACTAAAGTCGGCTTAGCTTTGCGCTAAGCCAGTGGAAGGGGCGAATGTTTCGCTCCTTCTTTGTGTTTAAAAATAGTATTTAATCTGGTGAGGTCGGCTTCTAAGCTTTGTCATTTACTCGTCCATATGGTCATGAATGCCAAACCTTAGGGGTCTCCACTAGAATAATTGTTCACAAGAACTAGGAAAAAATAAAACATGTCAATGTTTAATATTATTCGTAAAGAATTCCAATTCGGTCAGCACAACGTTATCCTGGAAACAGGTCGTGTTGCCCGTCAGGCAAACACTGTTGTGATTACCATGGGCGGCGTACAAGTACTTGTTGCTGTTGTGGCACAGCCTAAAGCAAAAGCAGGTCAAGATTTCTTCCCATTAACTGTTAACTACCAAGAAAAGCAATATGCTGCTGGTCGTATCCCGGGTGGTTATGGCAAGCGTGAAGGCCGTCAGTCTGAAGCTGAAACTTTGATTTCACGTCTGATTGACCGTCCAATTCGTCCATTGTTCCCGGAAGGTTACTTCAACGAAATTCAAGTAACAGCCACTGTTATTTCTTCTGATAAAACAATGGATGCTGACATTGCTGCAATGTTAGGTACATCTGCTGCATTGTCTATCGCTGGTACACCTTTCCGTGGTCCAATCGGTGGTGCGCGCGTTGGCTTAATCAACGGTGAATACATCCTAAACCCGAACCTTGAACAACTTAAAGAGTCTGATCTTGATCTTGTTGTTGCGGGTACTGAAACTGCAGTATTGATGGTTGAATCTGAAGCGAAAGAGCTTTCAGAAGACCAAATGCTGGGCGCTGTTTTGTTCGGTCATGACGAAATGCAAATTGCGATCCAAGCGATCAAAGAATTTGCTGCAGCTGCAGGCGCGGTTGAATCAACTTGGGTTGCTCCAGTTAAAAATGAAGAACTTCTTGGTAAATTGAAAGAAGCATTCGAAGCGAAAATCTCTGAAGCGTACACGATTGCAGTTAAGCAAGACCGTTATGCGGCACTTGACGCGCTTTATGCAGAAGCAGTTGCACAGTTCGTTCCTGAAAATGACGAAACGGGCATTGCAGAAGAAGTAAATGAGCTGTTCGAAGACCTTAAATATCGTACTGTACGTGACAACATCCTGTCTGGTAAGCCACGTATCGATGGTCGTGATACTAAAACTGTTCGTGCAATCGACGTACAAGTAGGTGTTCTAGATCGTGCACACGGTTCTGCATTGTTCACACGTGGTGAAACTCAGGCCTTGGTCACAACGACTTTGGGTAATACACGTGATGCGTTGATGGTGGATACCCTTGCAGGTACCAAAACTGACAACTTCATGTTGCATTACAACTTCCCTGCATACTCTGTAGGTGAAACGGGTCGTGAATCTGGTCCTAAACGTCGTGAAATCGGTCATGGTCGTCTGGCACGTCGTGGTGTTCAGGCTGTACTTCCTGCGGCTGACCGCTTCCCGTACGTGATCCGTATCGTATCTGACATCACTGAATCAAACGGTTCGTCTTCAATGGCGTCTGTATGTGGTGCATCACTTTCTCTTATGGATGCAGGTGTTCCACTTAAAGCACCAGTTGCAGGTATTGCGATGGGTCTAGTGAAAGAAGGCGAACGTTTCGCAGTTCTTTCTGACATCTTGGGTGACGAAGATCACTTGGGTGACATGGACTTTAAAGTAGCAGGTTCTGCAAACGGTATTACTGCGCTACAAATGGACATCAAGATTGAAGGCATCACTGAAGAGATCATGGAATCTGCATTGAACCAGGCTTATGCGGGTCGTATGCACATCTTGAATGAGATGAACCAGGTGATTTCACGTGCGCGTCCTGAAATTTCGATGCACGCACCGACATTCCAGGTGATCAACATTAACCCGGATAAAATCCGTGATGTGATCGGTAAAGGCGGCGCGACCATTCGTGCAATTACTGAAGAAACTAAAGCAGCGATCGATATCGAAGATAACGGTACAGTTCGCGTATTTGGTGAAACTAAAGCGGCTGCGCAAGCTGCAGTTGCCAAGATCCAGGCACTTACTGCTGAAATCGAGCCAGGTACAATTTATACAGGTAAAGTGATTCGTATTGTTGAATTCGGTGCGTTCGTAAATATCCTGCCAGGTACTGATGGCTTACTTCACATCTCTCAAATCTCAAACGAACGCATTGCGAACGTGGCAGATGTATTGAAAGAAGGTCAGGAAGTAAAAGTACAGGTTGCGGATGTTGATAACCGTGGCCGTATTAAATTAACGATGAAAGACATCGAACAAGTTTAATTCTTAAAAATATTCACATGGGAAAATTCATGTGAATAACAATAAAAAAGCCCTGAGCTTGATCAAAGTGTTTATTTTGGCTGGCTCAGGGCTTTTTTTATGCTTCAGTATTGGTCTGAATGTGGTGTTCAGTTGATCTCAGGTTAAGGGATCTGCTTCAGAGCTTTTTAACAAACGATAAATTTCATCTTTTAATTTCAGTTTTTTACGCTTGATCGCCTCAATATCATTGTTGATATGATTGACTGGATCAAGTTCAAGCTGGCTGATTTCTTTGTCCAACTCGTTATGTTCCTCGAATAACTTGGCAAAATAGGGATTTTCCTCGCGAAGTTGCACAATCAAGTCGCGGTATTCGGGAAACATGTATTTGATTTTCTTATTGCAATCTTTGGTTTTCATAGGGATTCTTATACTATAATCATAAAATTAAATATAAATATGTTCTGATCTGCACTGAAAAATGCAGATCGACAGAACATGAAAAGGATTTACTTGAAGTGCAAATGTTTGACCTCGCGGCGTAACTCCTGCACTTCATCAATGAGGTCCAGCATCATGGCAACGGCGCTAAATGAGGCATCAAAATCGCGTTGCAGGCGATAGGCGCGTTGTGCACGCGAGATATCTTCACCGAGGAAAGTGCTGGTCGGGGTTGTAGAACGATTTGGTAAAATTCCATGTTCAATTAACTGCATGACCCATTCCGGGCTTTGTCCACAGGCTTCTGCAAAGTGGATCAAGTCAAATGAACGATCGTCCATAATTTCTGAGGGGGTATAACCGTGGGAAAAACTTTCTTGGTACTGAATCGTAGTCATGGGTCTACTCCTTAAACAGCCAAGTGTGCAAAATCCGTAGAAAGGGAAGGTACTAAAATAGAACGCTTTCCAATCCTTGGACATGCAGACTCAGAGTGATGACTCAAATGATCATGAGTGAAGAGTCGGGATGCACTGGTAGTTGATGAATCAGTCGGTCTGACCGGATCTTTATCAGCAGCATGCGAGGCAAAGAAGGTTAAAGCTGAAGTTGTTTTTATAATTTTATGTGTTATCGACAAAGCGTATTCAATCACTTTCCTGTGTTGAATAGAGGGCGCCATATCAGGGCTGCAAAGCAGACCAGAGGACAGAATTGAACAAGGCTGAAGATTGATCATCATAAGTGGATAAAAAATAACCGTCTTCGATCCATTATTATGACTTTGCCTGCTCAAAAACAGTTTTTATTTGTACCTTATTGTTTCAAATCATGACAAAGAAAAAAGCCCCTGATATAGGGGCTTTGAAAATCTTTCTGAAATTAATATTTTACCCAAGTAACACTGCGACCAATTACCGATACCCCGACATAACCACGCAAGGTCAGACGTTTGCCATTAGCACTTAAGCGTGCTTTACCTTTGTAAACTTTGCCACTGATCGGATCAAGCACTTTGCCATCATGGTATTCACGTGGCTTTTTCGGATCTGCCTTAAAATCCCAGATAAACGGCAGGCCTAGAAAAGGCTTGTTCTTAAGCTGACCTGGACATTTATGACAAATTCCCATTTTTTCTGCGCCAGGCAAGCTGCGTGTTTCGACAATTACTCCTTCATAACTGCCATCTGCTTTCTTGCGAATTTCCACATCCGCACGAGAATAACCCGATTGATCATCGATGGTTTTCCATTTACCCAATAACGGATCTTCATAGGCAAAGGCCAGGCTAGAGACTGCGGCCAAACTTATCCCCATTAGTAGAGTATTCAATAATTTTCTCATAACATACCTGTTAAATTGATGATGTATTCATTTTAGAATTATTGCTCTAATTTATTTTAAAAGCATAATTAAATCAAGAGTATGAACTGTGCGGTCTTTCTCATAATTTTTTGAAAATGATGAATATTCAGGTTTTGTTAGTGTGAATAATCTTATAATTTAAAAGGGATTCTTAGATTGGATTTACAGGAGAGTTTGATTCAGGAGGTAGACAGGTTTTCTACTGTAGGGGAATACGCTTTGTTGAGCTCAGTCACCTAGATTTTAAAACATAAAAAAAGCATTCCTGGGAATGCTTTTAAACTTAAGGATTCGAACTGCTTAGCTCAGGTGTTTACCAAATAGGCCCAAGGCTTCTTCAGCAGTAAAAGTATATTGGCTATTACAGAACTGACAGTCCATCTCGATCGGATTCTGGAATTCCAGCGTTTCACGGATCGACTCTATTCCGATTTGCTGTAAAGCGACTGCACAACGCTCTTTAGAGCAGGTACAACCAAACTTCAACACTTCCGTATCTGGCAGACGCACTTCTTCTTCGTTATATAAACGGTACAGAATATCAGTGGCTTGCAAACCGACTAACTCTTCAGTTTTTAGAGTCTCTGTGAGCATGGTCAGACGTGGCCATAGATCTTCATCTACCCGGCGTTGTTCTTCTTCACTATTACGTGGTAATAACTGAATCAGTAAACCACCTGCACGCTGATGGTCACTTGCCAGTACAATACGCGTCGGAATCTGTGCAGACAGGTCATAATACTGCATCAGACAGCCCGCCAGATTTTCTTTATCAAGGGGTACAATCCCCTGATAACGCTCACCAAATTCTGGTTCGATATTGATGAATAGAACCGGAGAGGTGAGTGATTTCAACACTGTACTACTGTCTTCACCGACCAGAAAGTGCGGATCTTCTTCATAGTCAGCCAGAGCGCGAACTTCACCCAAATGGTTACATTCAGCCATAGCCCATTTAAATGTGCCCGATGCCTGAATTTGCAGGCTGATACGCCCTTTAATCTTCAATGTGCTGGCCAGCAGTGCAGTGGCACTAAGCATTTCACCTAGCAGGATTTTAACTGCAGGCGCATAGTCACGTTGCGCTAAAATGGTTTGTAAAGCTTCTTCAAGATGCACCACTTCACCACGAACAGGGCTATCTTCAATAAAAAAGCGTTGGCGTAAATCAGACATAAAATTCTCCATAACCCTGCTTTAATGGTGTCATTATTGTAAAACACAAGTTAGGACAGTTCATCTCTTAACGTATCAATTCCTGCGCCGTTTGTATCCTGTTGCTGCGGTGTAGCCTGTTTTTGCACTTTATGGCGTTGATCCTGGGTAAACAGATGCTCCAGTTCAGCCAAACTGCTGCGCTGATTTTCATAATTTGGATGTTCATCCGGATCCAGATGATATTGACTATTGAGCAGTTTTTCATCCTGTTCACGGAAGTTTTGAATCTGTTGCAGGCTTTCTTCCGGGTCAGGATTGAGCTGGGTTAATAAGGCTTGACTGAGTTCCAAGGCGGAAAGATAAGTTTCACGCCAGATATGTTTCACGCCCAAATCCTGCAATAAATGCACATGATGTCGATCACGGGCGCGGACCCATAAACAGGTTTCAGGATAATTCAGCCGCAGATGCCGCACGATCAGCATCGAGTCTTCAATATCATCAATGGCGACAATGACCTGTTGCGCCGTGGCAACCCCTGCCTGCATCAAGGCTGCCGGTTCTGTCGCATCTGCCTGATAGAAAGGGATGTCGTACTGCGCCAGAAGCTCAGTGGCTGGCACAGTGCTGTCCATGACACTAAAGGCGTGTTGCTGTTGCAGTAGAATCCGGGCGATGATTTGTCCGAAGCGACCAAAGCCAATCAGCAGGATTGGTGTATGGGCTTGAGGATTAATATCAGTTTCAAAAGTCGCTGCCAGATGATTGTGGCGATCCAGACGCGGTAAGATCTGACTGTGCAATAACCAATAAAATGCGGGGGTCAGCAGCAAGGAAAAACTCACCATCCACAGCAAGGGAGAGAGCAGATCAGCCGCAATAATCTGGTCGGAAACCGCAATCACCAGTGCCAGTAAAGCAAATTCGCCACCTTGTGCCAGACTGGCTGCTAACAAGGTGCTATTGCGCCAGCTATTTTGATGATAACGCGCCAATGCCAGGTTGATTGCAAACTTGCCCAAGATTAAAATGAGGGTGCCACCGAGAATCATCCAAGGGAAATTGAGCAGATCAGCTAAGTGCAGTGACATGCCTAGACTGATAAATGCCAAGCCCATCAACAGGCCCTGAAAAGGCCGAATCGTACTTTCTACCGCAGGCCTGAAATCTGAATCTGCCAGTAAAATGCCGGCAAATAAGGCACCGAGAAATAGATTCAGTCCGAGGGTATTCATCAGCACCAATAATGCCAAGGTCACCGCAATCGCTACAATCGCATGCAGTTCGTGACTGCCACTTTTAGCAATCCAGCGATACAACGGCTGCATCAGGTAACGATTACACAGAAACAGACCACTCAACGTTGCGATGATCGCAGCAAAATAGGCCACGCCATGTTCAGTGGAGCGAATCCCGGCAAATAATGGAATGGCTGCAATCACCAGAATGGCCAACAGAGCATGAATCAGCAGAATCGAATAGGCTTGCTGACCATAGCTGGTGGCGAACTGTTCCTGATGATTGAGATGTTGAATCACCAAAGTCAGGGCGGACAAACTGCCGGCGAGTCCAATTACAATGCTGGCGAGTAGGCTTTGCTGAAGGAAAACCCAGGCCATGAGCGTGAAAATCAGGGTGCTGATTAGTACCTGTAAAGCAGCCATCATCCACAGGGAGGGATTAATCTGCACAATGCGTTGTGGTCTGAGTTGCAGGCCGATCCAGAACATCAGTGCCATCAGGCTGACTTGCATGAAACTACTCATGACTTCGGGTGTCTGAATCAGGTGCAAAAGGCTTGGACTTAAGATGATCCCTGTTAACAGATAGCCCAGCACACTTGGCAATCTGAGCCTTTTACTCAGTGGCACTATCAACAGTGCAATAACCAGAACCAGTGTTATTTGTAACAGTATCGACATTTTCCTGCCCTAAATTTATTCTTGATCCAGACTTGCAGTTTCGTATTCCAGATCGATCCTCAGGCGCAATATCTTTTAGCTCAGTTCCTGAGGGTCGATGTCCAGCGTGAGCTTCATGCTAGAAGGTTTGTCCTGCAGCATGTTTTGCCACCAGCTACGCACATAGTAATGCAAACGTGGACGATCCGCTGACAATAGCACCATATGCGACTGATAGCGTCCGGCCTTACGTTCCATTGGCGCAGGAATTGGTCCCCAGATGTCCAGCGCCAGATCAGGATATTGCCTGAGGAGTGCTGCATGTTTCTGTAAGAATTCGGTATTTTGTGCCTGATCCTTGGATTCACAGCGAATCAGGATGGCATAACGGTAGGGCGGCATTCTGGCCATCTGCCGTTCTTTTAAGGTCTGCTGGGCAAATACGCGATAATTTTCATTCACTAAGGTGTTCAGCAGGGCATGATCAGGTCTGAGGGTCTGCAGATAAACATCGCCTTTATGTTCACCACGTCCGGCACGGCCAGCCACTTGCACGATCAGTTGCGCAGTCCGTTCAGTAGCACGGAAGTCCACACTCAGCAGACCGGAATCAATATCCAGAATCGCCACCAGCGTCACATAAGGAAAATGATGCCCCTTGGCCAGCATCTGGGTGCCGAGTAGAATCGCCGGTTCGCTTTTCTGAATCTTGTCATAGATTTTTTGCCAGCTGCCGACCCGACTGGTGGAATCGCGATCGACCCGAATCACCTCAAAATCCGGAAATAGCTCATTTAAATGTTCTTCGACTTTGCCGGTGCCCATACCCAGTGTAACCAGTTCCTGATGCTGACATTGCGGGCAGTGTTCCGGCATACGGTGAATAGTACCGCAGTGATGGCAATGCAGATGCTGATAAGGCTGACGGTGTACAGTGAAGTTGGCATCACAGTGCGGACATTGCGCCTGCCAGCCACAGCTGCCACAAAGCAGGACGGGGGCATAGCCACGGCGGTTTAAAAAAATCAGTACCTGTTCTTTTTTCTCCAGGCGCTTTTTGATGTCCTGAATCAATTGCAGGCTAATCCCATGCTTTTTTTGCGCAACTTTTAAATCCAGAATATGGATTTTGGGCATCAAGGCCGTACCGGCACGCTGGTTCAGCTCCAGTGCCTGCATCTTGCCATGTTCAACCAGCGCATAACTGTCAATACTTGGTGTGGCTGAACCTAAGATTACCGGACATTGCTGTAAATGGCCGCGGTACAGGGCGACATCACGGGCATGATAGCGGAAGCCTTCCTGCTGTTTAAAGGACAGGTCATGTTCTTCATCTAGAATGATCAGGCCCAGATTCGGCATTGGCGTATAAATGGCGGAACGTGTCCCAAGCACAATCGAGGCTTTGCCAGTTTCTGCCGACTGCCAGGCCTGTAGCCGTTTGGAATCATTCAAACCGGAGTGCAGCAACGCAATATGGCAATGAAAACGGGACTGAAAACGGCTGATGGTTTGCGGCGTCAGGCCGATTTCCGGCACCAGCACCAGCACCTGTTTGCCCTGTTTCAGTACCTGTTCCATGATCTGCAAATACACTTCAGTTTTACCGCTGCCGGTCAGACCATCCAGTAAAAAAGCTTGATATTGATTGCGATATTTTAATACCTGTTCGACTGCATGTTTTTGTTCAGGATTGGCAGTAAGCGGCATTTGTGCCAGCTGCATCGGCTGCGGATTGAAATCTTGTGGCTCCAGCACACAGGCGCAAATCTCTTTTTTCTCCAGCGCTTTTAAGGTCGCGGTTTCAATCCCGGCCATGTTCAGCACATTTTCAGTGGTCCCGACCGGATGCAGTTTTAAAATCCGGTAAGCTTCCTGCTGCTTGTCCGAACGGCGTACTTTGGCCTCGGCATCAGGGTCCAATAATTTCCAGGTACGGGCCAGCAGGTTATAAGGCTTACCCTGACGCAACAGAGTCGGCAGGGCACTGTGGACGACTTCACCGATCGGAAACTGGTAATACTGCGCTGACCATGTCAACAAACTTAAAACTTTGGCATCTATAATGGCGCGTTCATCGAGCAGTTCGGTTACTGCCTTAAGCTTAAAGCGTGGGTCGAGAGGAGTGTCTGCAGGCAGTTTTTCGATAATCACCCCGACCAGATTCTGACGTCCAAATGACACCATTACACGTGCGCCAATCTGCGCCTGTTTAAATTGTTCTGCACTCATCGTGTAATCAAAACAATCAAATACATGCACAGGTACAGCAACGCGTACGCGATAAATTGGACTTAAATCGGTGTGGGAATTTTGCATATCTTGGGGTGGAGATCCTGAAGAAATTTCGTCGTGCTTAAAGTTCGATTATGTTAGAGTGAGTAGATAATTTATATCAAAGAATATGAATGATTTCGGTGGTCTGACGCAACAGCGTTGAGCAAAATTTTGGAAAATTAGAGCATTACAATGCCTGCATATCAGTTTATTGCGCTTGATGCTTCAGGAAAGCAGCAAAAAGGCGTGCTGGAGGGGGATTCTGCACGTCAGATCCGGCAACAATTACGGGATAAAGCACTTATTCCTGTCTCTGTTGATCCTGTTGAAAAAAAAGACCAGCAGCATCGTCGAAAATGGTTTGAAAAAAGTATTACCGCCTATGATCTGGCTCTCATGACCCGGCAGCTGTCCGTGCTAGTCGCCGCCGCGATTCCATTGGAAGAAGCCATCCGTGCTGTTGGCAAGCAAAGCGAAAAAGTACATGTACAAAACCTGCTGATGTCAGTGCGCTCAAAAGTGCTGGAAGGGCATAGTCTGGCGCAGGGCCTGCAGCAATCCGGACGTTTTCCTGAACTGTATATTGCCACAATTGCTGCCGGTGAACGTTCCGGACATCTGGACCTGATTCTGGATCAGTTGGCTGACTATACCGAAAACCGGTTTGCCATGCAGAAAAAAATTCAAGGTGCAATGATCTATCCGATTATTCTGATGCTGATGTCCTTTGCGATTGTGATGGGGCTGATGACCTATGTGGTGCCGGATATCGTCAAGACTTTTGATCAGAGTAAAGACGCCTTACCGTGGATTACCGTGGCCTTGATGAAAGCCAGTGATTTTATCCGCATTGCTTGGCCATTTTTATTGATTGGTGGTGCTTTGGGGATTTTCCTGTTGGTCCGGTTTTTAAGAACCACCGCCGGGCATTATGCCTTTGACCGTCTGACCTTAAAATTACCTTTATTCGGCAAATTGTCACGCGGGATTAATGCCGCACGTTTTGCCAGTACCTTATCCATTTTGACCCAGTCTGGCGTGCCGCTGGTCGATGCACTGCGCATTGGTGCTGCAGTCAGTAACAACTGGGTGATCCGTGATGCTGTCAATCTGGCAGCGGAAAAAGTCACTGAAGGTGGCAACCTGGCGACCCAACTGGAACGCAGTGGTTATTTCCCGCCGATGATGGTACAAATGATCAAAAGTGGTGAAGCGTCTGGTGAACTGGACCGCATGTTGGAACGTGCTTCACAGATGCAGGATCGCGAAGTGACCACCCTGATTTCAACTTTACTGGCCTTGCTGGAACCTTTAATGCTGGTATTGATGGCCAGTATTGTTTTGGTGATTGTGATTGCAGTGATGCTGCCAATTGTGAATATGAATAATATGATTTAAACAGAAGCCAGTTAGAATTTTGCTGTGATCAAGATTCAAGTGGAAATTCTGAATGATGCAAATAAATGAGAGAGATTGAATGAAAAGGAATCAATTAAATAAACAGACGGGCTTTACCTTAATCGAAGTCATGGTGGTGATTGTTATTCTCGGTGTGCTTGCTGCGCTGATTGTTCCGAATGTGATGGGACGCGGTGAAAAAGCCAAAGTAGATACCACCGTGATCAAGTTGCAGAGCATTGCAGGTTCACTGGATCAATACAAGCTGGACAATGGCAAGTATCCAAGTATGCAGGAAGGCGGTCTGGATGCACTGGTGAATCAGCCAGCGACTGCAAAAAACTGGGTGCCAGGCGGTTATGTCAAGGGCGGTTTTCCAAAAGACAGCTGGGATAATGAACTGCAATATGTGATTCCGGGCACCGATGGCCGCAGCTTCGATCTGTATTCATTTGGTGCAGATGGTCAATCGGGTGGTGAAGGAACAGATGCCGATATTTATTATCAGCCTTAATTGAGAATCGTTATAAATTTTCGATAGATAGAATATATCACTTCACTGAATAGGCTATTTCAATACGAAGTGAAGTGATAATAACTATTAATTATTAAATATAATGTAAGTTAATGATATTTATAATAATGAAATAATAAAAACGATATGCGAGTTATAATAAGAATTATTCCCATATTTATCTATTACAATTCTCGTAAAATATGAATAAACATACACTTTCTATTTATTTAAAAAAGCTCATAATGATCTGAATGGTACTTGACTCGCCAACGGAGAAGCACATGAAAGCATTTATCTTGGGAGATGAAATCAATCAATTTCATTGGTCGATGCTGAAATCTGTTCTTCTGGTTTTAAGCATGCTGCCGATCAGTCAGGGAATCGTCCATTTATGGCAAAGCACCGAAGGCAGCAGCCAGATTATGGTGGCCTTTTTTGCTATCAGCTTGATGAGCAGTTTATTGGCACTGTGTTTCTGGTCAGCATTAAACGCGAGTGTAATTCGCATTCAGGCCGAGCAAAGCTCAGCATTTGAGCAGACACTGGTTAACCTGTATCGTCATGTGCCGATGCTGTCTCTTGCCAGCATGTTGTGTTATTTGGCTATACAATTTTAAGCTTGAAAGAGATGAAAAAACCGAGGCTATGACCTCGGTTTTTTATTGCCTTGAATGTTCCTCCCTTTCGTAAAGGGAGCTTAGGAGGGATTGATAAGATGCTATATTCAGGAATCCCCTAAGTCCCCCTTTGTAAAAGGGGTACTTGAAAAAATTACCGTCTAGATTTAAAGCTGACATCCACTTTACGTGGACGGAAGCGCCAGCCCACTAGCAAGAGTAGAACCGAGAAGATCAGGACCGGCCAGTCGCTGAGTTTCATATATAGCGTTTCACCCTGCATGGCTGGAAGTTCGCCACGTAATACTGCTTCCTGATCCATCGGGGCTTTTTTCACAATGTGACCATTGTGGTCAATAAAGGCGGTCACACCGGTATTGGTCGCCCGAATAAACCAGCGGCCATTTTCTTTAGCACGCATTTGCACCATCTGCAGATGCTGTAATGGTCCTGCCGTGCCGGTAAACCAGGCATCATTAGACACGGTCACCAGAAAATCACTTTGACTGGCATTGCGACGGGTCAAATTCGGATAAGCCACTTCATAGCAAATCGCAGAACCCAAAGGATGATTTTTTACATTCAATGGTTTTTGATGATCTGCGCCCCGGGTAAAACCACTCATGGATGGATCATTTTGCAGTGCCGGCAGAACCCAACTTAACCAGCCTGAAAGTGGAATATATTCACCAAAAGGAACCAGTCGTTGCTTCTTGTATAGCCCATCGGATTCATCTCCGCTGGCCATAATACTATTGTAATATTTTGGATAACCCGCAGCCTGTGATTCTGCTAAATCCCAATACGGAATGCCGGTCACCCAGGCCGTACCTGATTTTTCAGCCTGTACTTTCATGGCTTCCAGAAAGGCTTCAATATCAGTCTGGAACATGGGAATCGAAGATTCCGGCCAGACGATCAGATCACGGCCCCATTCGGTTCTACTCAAATTGGCATAAATCAATAAGGTCTTCACCTGATATTCAGTCAGCCATTTCAAGTCTTGCGGAATATTGCCCTGAATCAGGGAAACCGTTAAAGGCTTTTGATTTTTTTGCTCAACAAACGTCAGCTGTGCTGCGCCCCAGGCACCGAGTAATAAAACTGCCGAAGGAATAGCCCAGAACAGGCGTCTATTCAGAATTTCAACCAGTGCACAGGCCAGAATGATCACCACGAAAGACACCCCGAACACCCCGAATAAAGGCGCATAAGCATCCAAGTAGCGTTCGGTAAAGGCATAGCCAGCAAATAGCCACGGGAAACCGGTAAAGACCCAAGTCTTGGACCATTCAAACAGCACCCAGAGCGGGGCAAAGGTTAAAGGAGTTTCCGGGAAAAAGCGGCGATAGACAAACGTTTGAACGGCACTAAACAGACCCATCACCAGTGCCATAATCAGGATCATCACGACACTGAGAAATGCACTGGTATCGCCATAGACATGAATCGAGGTGTACAGCCAGAATGCGCCGACAAACCACAAGCCAATCCCGTAAGCCCAGCCAATGCCAAAGGCCTGTTTTGCGCTACGTCCGCGCAGGCAGGCATAGAGCAGTGCCGGAGACAGAATCGCCAGCCACCAGTAATGATAGGGGGCTAATGCCAAACTGAAAATGGCACCTGCAAATAAGGCAATTAAAACAGGATAGATCAGCGGCAAGGTTTTTTGCTGTTGAGACGAACTCAACAGCTTATCGAAATACGCTCTCATTGGCGCACGGCTCGAATCAGGTGAATCGAGCGCGAATCTGCTTCAAGAATGGTAAATTGCCAGTTTTCCAGTTCAATGGTTTGACCTTCAAGGTCACTCACCAGACCAATTTCCTGTAATAACAAGCCGCCCATGGTTTCCACTTCATCATCAGGGAAAGTCGCATCCAGCATATTATTGAAATACTCAATTGGAGTCAGGGCTTGGACTACCCAGGTATTGGCGGTAGTCGGATCATTGTCCGGAACAATGTAGTATGCTTCTTCATCAGCATTGTCATGTTCATCTTCAATTTCACCGACAATTTCTTCTAGAATATCTTCCAGTGTCACCAGACCTGAGGTCGTACCGTATTCATCAATCACCACCGCAATATGCGTCTGGGTATTCTTTAACATGCGCAGCACCTGATCGGAGCGGGCACTTTCCGGAACAAACAAAGGCTGACGCATAAGCGCGCGAATGTCGACTTTGGCCGTCGGTTCAGTCAGAAAAGGCAATAGATCCTTGGCCAGCAGAATTCCGACTACATTGTCGGTCTGATCGGATGAAAATACCGGAAAACGTGAATGCGCAGACTCGACCAGCACATGCAGGATATCCAGCAGTTGGTCATCTTCCTGTAAGCTGATCATGGACGTGCGAGGCGTCATGACTTCACGAATTTTGGTTGCCGGGAGGTCAAGAACGCCCTCAAGCATGGCAACAGTATCGGGTTCTAAAAATCGACGTGAATCTTGTACTAATTTTAGCAGTTCGTCGCGAGTTTCGGGTGCAGTTCCCAGCCATTTGCGTAAGCCGCGCATACCCCACGACGGGCCTGATTCCTCGTGCATGATTTTTCCTGAAGACTCTTAATATCTAAAAAAACGTGGTTTTATCATACCGCAGAAAATTCGCTTGTCTATTGTAAATATGATGCGCAGTCTTGATCGCGCGAGTCAGCGCTGATTTTGGAGCTGGCCACGTATGTAAAGCAGCAATGTAATCGCAGCTTTATGCTAAAATATGGCGGTCTTTCCATCCTGAGTCTATCGATGTCCCCAACTGAAATTATTCCAAGTCTGCAATTGAATACCCGAGGTTTACGTTGTCCTGAGCCAGTGATGATGTTGCATCAGGCGATCCGTAAATCCAAGGCAGGTGATGTGGTTGAGGTGTTTGCCACGGATAATTCAACGTCGTGGGATATTCCAAAATTCTGTATGCATCTGGGACATGAGTTGCTGTTACAGGAAGAACGACTGGATGAAAATGGCAATAAAGAATTTCATTATTTAGTCAAAAAAGGCGGCTAAAAATACCAAGGGCTGATGAGCTCAAAGATTTGTCTTATTTAGAAAATAAAATTTCAAAAATCTGCTTAATTAAATAGATGAATGGACAGGAACTGAAATTCTAAATATTTATCCATAAATAAACCCGCTTAAAAGCGGGTTTATTTTTTATCTGATGATTAGATTACATGTTCGGGTAGTTTGGACCACCACCACCTTCCGGTGTTACCCAGGTGATGTTCTGGGAAGGATCCTTGATGTCACAGGTCTTGCAGTGCACACAGTTGGCTGCATTGATCTGGAAGCGTTTCGAACCGTCATTATTTTCCATGATCTCATAGACACCCGCTGGGCAGTAACGCTGTGCAGGCTCATCCCATTTCGGCAGATTTACTTCCACCGGAATTGAAGCATCGGTGAGTTTCAAATGCGCTGGCTGGTTTTCTTCATGGACCGTATTCGATACAAACACCGAAGACAGACGGTCAAAGGTCAGCTTGCCATCCGGTTTTGGATAGTTCGGCTTAAAGCTTTCAGTTGCCTGGGTTTTTAGCGCAGCATGGTCCTGAACCAGATCATGCAAGGTGAACGGCACTTTAAACACGTTCTGGTCGATAAAGTTAAAGGCACCACCGATCCATTGACCGAATTTGTGCATTGCCGGGCCAAAGTTACGCGAGTTATAGAGCTCTTCTTTTAACCAGCTGTTGTTGAACTTGTCGGTATAAGCAGTCAGTTCTTTGACAAAGAAATCTTCGCCTTCCACTACACGCGCCACCGCCAGATCACCGCCTTTTTCGACACCAGCAGCAATCGCCTCAAATACCGCTTCACCGCAGAGCATGCCGGATTTCATCGCCGTATGAGAACCCTTGATCTTGGCAAAGTTCAGGAAGCCGGCATCATCCCCAATCAATGAGCCGCCCGGGAAAGTGAATTTCGGCAGCGAGTTAAATCCACCTTTGGTCACAGCACGTGCACCATAAGAAATACGCTTGCCACCTTCCAGATACTGCTTGATCAATGGATGGGTTTTCCAGCGCTGCATTTCCATGAATGGATACATGTGCGGGTTGGTATAGGACAGATCCACGATCATGCCCAGGGTCACCTGGTTGTTTTCAGCATGGTAGAGCCACCAGCCACCTGAAGAACCGGTTTCAGAAAGCGGCCAGCCGGCACCGTGCATCACCAGACCCGGTTTGTGCTTGGCAGGATCGATTTCCCAAAGTTCTTTAATCCCGATACCGTAATGTTGCGGATCCGCATCCTTGTCCAGGTTGAATTTCTGGATTAAACGCTTACCGAGATGACCACGGCAGCCTTCAGCAAAGATGGTGTATTTGGCATGCAGTTCATAACCCGGAGTAAAGTTATGCGTTGGTTCGCCATCTTTACCAATACCCATATCACCGGTCTGGATGCCTTTTACCGTGCCATCGGCATGATACAGAATTTCAGAGGCTGCAAAGCCCGGAAAGATCGACACTTCCAGTTCTTCCGCTTTCTGGCCTAACCAGCGCACCACATTGCCCAGTGAAATGACATAGTTGCCATCGTTATGCATGGTTTTAGGCACCATCCAGTGCGGTGCTTCCTGTGATTTTTCATCTGAAAGCAGGAAGAAGGTTTTATCTTCAGTCACCGGGACATTCAGCGGGGCACCCTGTTCTTTCCAGTCGGGGAACAGCTCATTCATGGCACGCGGTTCAAGCACAGCACCAGACAGAATATGTGCACCGACTTCGGAGCCTTTTTCTACGACACAAACGGACAAATCGTTTAAGTTGTTTTCAATTGCAAGTTGACGGATTTTGATCGCAGCAGAAAGACCCGCAGGGCCTGCGCCTACGATGACGACGTCAAACTCCATCGATTCACGTTCGATGTGTTCCATGTAGGACTCCTCATATTACTATTCGGTGGCAACCATAACCGGATGGTTGGGTGCTGCCATAAGTGTTCTTGGTTCCTAGACACAAAAATGCTGGTGTCTTTGATAATCTGGGCTAGTATAGTTTTAAAGCCGGTTTTAGCCAATTGGCTGAAACATATTATTTTTCCGTCATTAAGGTCTTCTTTTATGGATAAGCCAGTACCCAGCACAAATCCGACGAAAAAAGTAACTTATCCCGATGATAAAAATTTAATGGATATCGCACAATACTTAAAAGATGCACAGAGCAGTCACAAAAGGTCAATTCCCCCTTTGGAGCAATGGCAGCCAAAGCATTGTGGCACCATGGATCTGAAGGTTTTAGCCAACGGCGAATGGTGGCACGAAGGTCAATTGATCAAGCGTCAGCCGATGATCGACCTGTTTGCAACGGTCCTATGGAAAGAAAACGATAAATTCTATCTAAAAACACCAGTAGAAATGATTGAAATTGAAGTTGAAGATGAACCTTTATTTGTCAATCAGGTTGATCAGATTGAGATCAATGGAGTGACTTATCTGCAACTGGGCACGACCACGCAAGATCTGATTGTTGTCGATGCTGAACATCCAATCTTTATGCGTGAATATAAAGGTGAACTACGGCCTTATGTGCATATACGTTTTGGGATCAATGCCCTGATCCAGCGCGCTGCATTTTTACATCTAGTGGAGATGGGCGAGCTTGATGAAAATCCGGCAGGCGAAACTGTTTTAAGTTTGAAAAGTGGTGATTTAGACTTGCATTTGAGCACCTGAGGTTTAAGCTTGATCGCTAGAAATTTCAAACAAGCCACCTGCAACGTTATGAGCGCTATTCAACCAATTTCCCAGCTATTAGACCCGATGCCCAATGCCACGGCAGATGCGCCGATTGGTATTTTTGACTCAGGCGTAGGCGGCTTGTCAGTCGCCCTGGAAATTGCCCGCCATTTGCCTAATGAGCGCTTTGTCTATTATGCGGATACTGCGCATGTGCCTTATGGCCCGAGAGATGATCAGGAAATTCGTGCCCTGACGGCTCAGGCGATTGAATGGCTTTATCGTCAAGGTTGTAAAGTTGCGGTGGTGGCTTGTAATACCGCTTCCGCTTTTAGTCTGGATTATTTGCGTGACTATTATGGTGAAAACTTCCCGATTATCGGTTTAGTACCTGCACTTAAACCGGCAGTCCTGAATACCCAGTCGAAAACTGTGGCGGTACTGGCCACGCCCGCGACCTTTCGCGGTAAGCTGATTAAAGATGTGATTTCCCGTTTTGCTGAACCGGCTCAAGTCAAAGTCCTGCCTGTGACCAGTCTGGATCTGGTGCCTTTTGTTGAGGCTGGAAAGCAGATGAGTACAGCCTGTTTGCAAACATTAAAAGAGATTTTACAACCAGTTGTGGATCAAGGCGCTGATTATTTAGTGTTAGGATGTACACATTACCCCTTCCTAAAATCGTCAATTCAGTATATTTTTGGTCAAAAGCTGACATTAATTGACTCAGGATTCGCGGTTGCAAGACAAACGGCCCGAATTTTAATTAAAAATGGGTTATTATTTGAGCAAGAGTCTAAAGAAAGCGTGAAAATTGAATTGGTGGTGAGTGGGCAGAATGCTGAACAGCTCCGACCGATTTTGCAGCACCTGATTCCGGCCGATTTAAAATGGCAGGTCAGTAATATGAGTGCAGTCTAAAACTCATTTTTATAATTTAAGAAGAAAGATATTTTGATTTTGGGGTGGCCATATTGGGTAAAGAAGCATGTGATGATGCATTTTTTATCCAAATGTACAGGAGAAGAGGATAGCCCATGCTGGATAAACGGTACCAAGTGTTCATCTCAACCTCTGGGGCAGAAATGCAACCAGAGCGTATCATTCTGTCTCAAACACTGGTAGGAATGGGGTTTTTCTCGTGGGGACTGGAACAGCGTACACCGCTGAATACTGCATTTGCACGCCGCCAGATTGATGACTGTGATTATGTCGTGATTTTGCTGGGCAGCCAGTATGGGGAGCAGTCGGTATCGGGTGTTGGCTATATGCATCTCGAATATATTTATGCAGTGACCAAGCAAAAACCGATTATTGTGTTTATGCATGATGACCCGGCATCACGTGAAAGTGCATTGCATGATGCCAAACCGGAATTACAGGAAAAATTCAAGGAATTCCGTCAACTGTTACAGCAAGAAGTGGATCAGGTCTTTACTTACCGTAGCCTGCGCGATCTGGAAATGGCAGTGCGTTTTAACATGCCGCAAATGCTGGAGCGCTATCCGGTAACCGGCTGGGTGCGTCCGCAAAATACCCAGGCGCTGCATGACGAGATTGATCAGCTGAAAGCTAAAGTGGCGCAACTGGAACGCGATGGCGGAACTGCAGAAGTCGATCCATTCCTGAGCCTGCCCAAAGTGGCGATGCATGAAATTTTTTCTTTTGAATACCGGATGCATGCTTATCAGGATGGTAATTTTAAAGAAATCAAAGTCCATAAAAAACTGACTTGGGCACAATTGTTGGCGTTATTGGGTTCAACTTTTGTCAATCCGACCCCTGAAGAGTTTTTCTCGAAGCGCATGAATGAATATCTGAATGAAACCGGTCTGCAGGATGCACGGGTGCAGATGCCGCGTGCGCATGCTGTCGCGCGTGCCCAGATGAATATTCGTGCCTTGCATAGTTTAAAAATTCAAATGCGCCAGAATGACTGGATTGTGCCATCCGGTCGTGATGACCGACAGCGCATGCTGTGGCAGATCACGCCAAAAGCGCAAAAGTTGCTGGACAGCAGCTTGCTGGATTTAGATCGCACTTTTCAATATAAGTCAGCGTATTAATCCATAGAGAGAATAAATAAAAAGCTGTTAAAGTACAGGGGTTGATATCCTGACGGACGAACTGAATGTATTCTCCTGCTAAAGCGAAAGTGACGATTATATTGGCAAACTTGGGCACACCAGATGAGCCTACGATTCCAGCGGTACGCCGTTTCCTCAAGCAGTTTTTATCTGATCAGCGTGTGATTGAAATTCCCAAACCGATCTGGCAAATCATTCTGCGCTTATTCATTTTGCCTTTCCGTCCAAAGCGGGTATCACAGGCCTATGCGCAAGTATGGGGACAGGATTCGCCGATGCGTGAAATTCTGTTTGAGCAGGTCGCAGCAGTCAAGACGCATCTCACCCAGCTTTATCCGCAGTTTGAACTGAATGTGGTACCTGCAATGACCTACGGCAATCCGAATATTCAGGATGTCTTGGCACAGGTCTCAGCGCAGCCACAGGAACACATGATTCTATTTCCCTTGTTTCCACAATATTCTGCCACTTCGACCGCACCTCTATACGATGCAGTGGCGAAATGGGTGGTGAAACAGCGCAATTTACCCGGTTTGACAGTGATCCGGGATTATTATCAACATCCTTTATTTATCCAGTCGCTGGCTCAAAGTGTACGTGACTATCAGGCAATTCATGGTAAGCCAGAAAAATTGTTAATGTCTTTCCACGGCATTCCACAGCCCTATGCCGATAAAGGCGATCCTTATGCCGACCGTTGCCGCATAACTGGTAAGCTGTTAGCTAAAGCCCTGGGTTTAAGCGAAGATCAATATGCGATCAGCTTCCAGTCACGGTTTGGCAAGCAGGAATGGATCAAGCCCTATACCGATGTTTTGCTTGAAGATTGGGCGAAACAGGGGGTGAAATCAATTCAAGTGATGAGTCCGGCATTTTCCGCGGACTGTCTGGAAACGCTTGAAGAGCTGGCAATTGAAAATGCCGAGGCTTTTAAAGCACTCGGCGGAGAAAGCTATAGCTATATTCCGGCATTAAATAGCCGTGAAGATCATTTGCGATTGCTCAATAGTCTGCTACAGGCTAATCTGGATGCATTGACACAGATACTTGCCCATTAACTTGCCCGAGGTTTTTCACCCCATGTTACAAGTCAAAATTGTTCCAGTTACTGCATTTCAGCAAAACTGTTCCATCGTTTGGGATGCGGACACTAAAGAAGCCATTTTGATTGATGCAGGGGGCGAACCTGAAAAACTGAAAGCTGAAGTTGAAGCGCTGGGTTTAACGGTTAAAGCCTTGTGGCTCACTCATGGCCATCTGGATCATGCGGGTGCGGTGGGTGCATTAAAAAAGGCTTGGAATGTACCGGTGATTGGACCACATAAAGAAGATGCCTTCTGGCTCGACATGATTCAGGAAGTGTCTGCACGTTATGGCTTCCCGATTCCGGAAAAAGTCGAAGTGACCCAGTGGCTGGAAGGTGATGAAGTACTCAAACTCGGCAATGAAGAGTTCGAAGTGCGTTTTGCTCCAGGCCATACGCCAGGTCACGTGATGTTCTATAACAAAAATTATGCCTTGTTATGGACAGGTGATGTATTGTTCAAAGGCTCGATTGGCCGCACTGATTTCCCGCGTGGCAATCATCAACAGCTCTTAGATTCAATTCAGCGTGAATGTTTCAGCCTGCCAGATGAAACCCAATTTATTTCAGGACATGGACCGGTCAGCACCATTGGTTTTGAAAAGCAGCATAATCCTTTTGTTGCAAGCCAAGCGGGTTAAAAGCGTAAATAAAAGACCAACATAGTTTGGTCTTTTATCTTTATTCTGAAAAGGGATTATTGCGAAGTTGTCGCGTTTGCATGTGTATGAGCCAAGCGGCAAAAGCAAAAAGCACACCCAATACAATAAATAAACTATCTTGTTGGAAAATGCCGACTCCCAACGAAAGAAGTGCGAGTAGACCAACCCCAATTAATATGACTCTTAAAATAATATAACCCATATTATTGCTCTAAAAATAATGTGAAAATTTAGAGTAGAACAATAATACTAAGGCTTTATGAAAGATGTTAATTCGTGTTGCTTTATCTAAGTAATTTTATAAAATTCATATGATTATTTACTTAATTTCGACAAGATTGTACTTTCGGACATAAGTCTCGACAGGTAAGACATTTTATTCTTCGCTGTTGTCGGCTTGTGGTGCATCCTGGGTAGGCAAACTATATTCCTCATTGGCCCAGGCACCCAGATCAATCATCTTGCAACGTTCTGAACAAAAAGGACGGTAATCATTATCTTCCCAAGTGGCCAGATTGCCACAGCGTGGACAGTTTAAAGTGGTAGGCATGGGACGACTCCAAAGAAAAATAAAGGTTCGATTAGGCAAATATAGCCGCACTTGTTAGACTTATGCGGTTTTTATTAGTTTGATCTGATTATGCCGATTCGTCAATTTCAAGCACAGCGTATGCATGCGCCCCGTGATTTTCAAAGCATCAGTCCTGAACCGGTCTGCGTCGAAGTGGGAGCGGGTAAAGGTAAACATGCCTTGTTATTCAGCAAGAACAATCCCGACACTCAACTGATTGCGATTGAACGTACCCGGGAAAAATTTCTGGCGATGCAAAAACAGCATGCTGTTGAAGGTCAAACCAATTTACAGACCGTTCATGCCGATGCTTTACCGTGGATCGTGCATGCACTGTATCCGGAGCAGGTAGAACAATTCTTTATTTTATATCCAAATCCTGAGCCGCATAATCCGGCGCAGCGCTGGGTCAATATGCCATTTTTTGAGTTCCTGCTTTCCCGCCTGAAAACCGGTGGAACGATTACGCTGGCCAGTAATATTCCTGCCTATATCGAAGAAGCAGAAATACAAGTGCGAGAGCTCTGGAAGCTACCTTTTGTCAAAGAAGTGATTGCTGCAGATTCGGCGCGTACCCATTTTGAAATTAAATATCTGGAGCGCGGTGAACTATGCCAGCAACTGATCATCAGCAAGCCTGAAATTTATGTGACACGTTTTGATGATTTCCAGCCTTTGCAAGGGCAGAATGCCACCGTCTCGGAATAAGCAGATGAGCAAACGCATTGCTATTGTGGGCACAGGCCCCGCAGGCTTAATGGCAGCAGAAGTGCTCAGTCAGTTTGATTATGAGCTGCATGTCTATGAGCAAAAACCGTCTGCTGCGCGAAAATTCCTGATGGCAGGCAAGACCGGCCTGAATATTTCCCATGCCGAGCCTGTGCCAGAGTTTGTACAACGTTATGATCAGGTGGAGTGGTTGTCCCCTTGGATCAAACAGTGGGATGCGGTCTGGATTCAAGACTGGATGAAACAGCTCGGTATTGAACCTTATATCGGTTCATCTGGCCGGGTATTTCCCACAGAGATGAAAGCCGCGCCCTTGCTGCGTGCCTGGCTCAAGCGTTTGGCCAGTCATGGTATCCAGTTTCATTACCGACATAAAGTCAGCCAGTTGCAGCAGCAACAGCTTGAGCTGCATGATCTGAAAAATAATGAACATCGCACTGAACATTTTGATGTCATTATTCTGGCTTGTGGGGCAGTGTCCTGGTCAGCATTGGGTAGTGATGGGGCATGGCAAGCCTGGCTGAAAACGGATGAAATTGAGCCATTTCAGGCCAGTAATGCCGGAGTGGAATATCCCTGGTCTCGGTTTATGCAGCCAGTCTTTGGTCAACCGTTAAAGCGTGTCGAGGCATGGGTTGGGCAAGGTGAAAAGACCATCGGCGATATCGTGATCAGTCATTATGGTCTGGAAAGTGGTCTGATCTATAAGCAGGGGCGTGGCTTACGCGAGCAACTAAAACAGGGGAAGCCTATGCAGCTGCATCTGGACCTATTCCCAAATCAAAGCATCGAACAGCTTGCGCAAAAATTACAGCCAAGTAAGAAGCAGTCTTTAAGTAATGTCTGGCGTAAAGCCGGATTGGACGGTGCCAAGGCAGCTCTAGTACGGGAGCTGGTGGCCAAAGCATTATGGCAAGACGCTCATGAATTAGCCAAAAAAATTAAACATTTGACTATTCCACTCACAGGTTTCCGCCCGATTGAAGAGGCGATTAGCTGTGCAGGTGGTGTCAAGCGTGAAGTGTTGTCAGAACAGCTACAATTGAAATCTAACCCGCATGTATTTCTTTGCGGAGAAATGCTGGACTGGGATGCACCGACAGGCGGCTATCTGCTGACCGCCTGTTTTGCCACAGGGCGTGCAGCGGGTGAAGGCGTGCATCAGTTTCTGACAGCAGATTAAGTCATTTCTGGCGCTTCTGCTGAGATTCAGGCTCAGCAGAACAGGTCTTGCTCATCCACGCTGTTTTCAAACTGCCAGTTCAGCTTAGATTATTTTTGTATTTGATCTAAGCTGTGTGCCAATCTAGCCTCCTAGACTATTCCTTCACTTGCCGGGAAGCGGGTTCTTTCTTGGCGAGATCTGGATATTGCGAACGCCAGCGTTCCAGCTGTTCTTGGGCGTGTAGATATTTCCCTAGACCTTTGACATTCTCACTGGCTTCATTCACGGGCGCAGCTTGAGTCTTGGGAGTATTGAGTAATTTGTCCTGATGTTCCCAGTACTGATACATCAAGCCCTGAATATAGCGGCCCTGTTCGGTTTTCAGTTCTAAAGCCTTTAACATATTCAATGCTGACTGGACATGATCACGCTGACGTTGCTGGACAAATTCTTCTGTCATATTTTCATCATCGCGCATGCTGTTCAATTCTTTTTCCAGGTCACTACTCATTTCCTGAAAGCGCTGTTCATAATCTGTCAATGCGGCAATATCATGCGGATCATCAGCAGTTTTAGGGAAGTCTTTCAGCGGCTCGGTTTTCAGTTCCTGCATGACTTGATCTGAAGCTGTATTATCTGTTATCGCTTCAGTCGGAGTTTCGGTCGTTTTCTGGTCACATGCCATCAGCAGCATGGCCGCAGCGAACAACAGCGTTCGTGTCATTCCTGGTATTTTATGCATGATCGCCTCCTGTTTTTAATTACTTTTCTTGAACACATAAATATGGGTGACATAAGGAAAATCGATCATTTCCTCTGCGCTTTTGGCTGTATATTGCTGGATGATCTGTTCAAATTGTTGTTTTAACTGTGCTTGTTGCTGTACCGGCATGGCTGCAATAAAACTGGTCGAGAGCAGCCGTTTCGATACCACCTGCTCGACACTGCCATGCTGTTGTTGGGTCATTGTGGTTTCTGCATAAGGCTGAAATAGCGTTTGCTGTGCAAAGACCTTGCGCCAGGCGCCACTATGATAGCGTGGCGTATCGCCTTCCAAGGGGGCAATACAATCGGCCAAGGCCTGAACCCAGTCTGCCCGAGTATCGCGCTGATTCCAGATTAACACCAGATAACCCTGCGGTTTGAGTACCCGGTCTAATTCTTGTAAGGTAGCAGAATCGGCAAACCAGTGAAATGACTGTGCACAAAATACCGCATTCAGGCTATGATCGGGCAAGGGAAGTTGATGGCTAACGCCTTCAAGAGCATGAATGTCCGGATGCGCCTGTTTTAATTGAGCCAGCATTTCCGGGACAGGATCAATTGCGATAATGTGCTTACTGAGCGGGCGTAAATAGGGGATAAACTTGCCGGTGCCGCTGCCCAAATCCAGAAGATGCGCATCTACAGGCAAAGCCAGCGTTTCACTCAGCCATTGGCTGATTTCTGCCGGATAATCGGGACGCACTTGCTGATAGAGCTCAGCCGACGCACTAAAACCCCGTTTTGCTGCAGGATGTAATGATTGTGTCATATTTTGCGCTTTTTAATCTTTTTGATCGATATAAAATAGCATATTCACTTTTTTGACAGCGTTCATTGACTGAATTGTTGTGGAAGGGTTCGATTTACCAGCACGGGAAAGTTATGGACAAGCAGATTGTTTTTGAAGATGAACATATACGCGCGATTTTTATGCCGGGATCTTCTTCAGAACTAATTTTTTCATTTGGCGATTTGATTACCCGTGCCAAGGGCCTCAACATCAATGCAGAAAAGTCACTGGCGAAATTCGAGTTTAATGTGCTTGGCATTATGCCCAAGCATAAATCCTGGTTTCCGCAAGGTTCCATGTGGAACATGTTGCAAGCCATCGCAGATCTGATTGAGCCGTTTCAGCAGCGTATTGCCTATGGCGGTTCGATGGGCGGCTATGCTGCGATCAAGTATTCCCGTGCCTTGGGCGTACAACGGGTGGTGGCGATGGTGCCGCAATACTCGATCGATCCGGAAGATGTACATGATGCCCGTTATAACATGTTCTATCAGCCAGAGCTGAATACAAATATGCGGGTTGCAGCCGAAGATATCGACCCTGCGTGTGAATATATTATTGTCTATGATCCTTACTGTGCCGAAGATCGTGCCCATTATCTGAAATTAGAGGCGCTGATTCCGCATCATCATGTGCTGCATTTACCTTTTACCGGACATGATGCGATCGCAGTTTTGGCCAGTTCCGAATTGCTCTATGACTTTTTGGTGCATGAATATGAGCCAAGCTATTTCTATCAGAAAATGCGCCGGGTCAAGAAAAACAGCAAGTTCTATTATCGCAAGGTGATTGAAAATGTCTTGCCACGACACCGCATGGCTTTGGGACACATTCTGAAAAATAACGATCTGCAACTGGATAACCAGTTTTTTGATGCCAGCCAGAAACAGGTGATTTTGCGGGAACTGTTACGCAATAAACAGGTTGATCAGCATGACCTGCTCAAACTGGGCATTCATGTGAATTTGCCGCAGGAAAATCGTCAGTTGCTGTTGGACCAGTATGGGCATGGTCTGGTATTTAATGTCATCAGCCATAAAATCGAAAGTTATGCAGAAGGTGCAATTGCCCTGAACCATAAATTCCTGATTCCAATTTATGCCAAAGGTAATGGTTTATTGAGTATTAACCTGAATGATGAACGTTATCTGGTGGTGATGAATGACCGGCATATCATGAAGCTGATCAAGGAACAGGATGAACTCAGTCTGGGCATGCACCCGATTTTAATGAAGCGCTATAGTGATTTTTATATGTTTAGCTATAAGCAGCTGAATCTGAGTACCAATGAATATGGTGCTGCTGCTTTTATCGACGATAGTGACAAAAATACGCAGTTTGTGACGCACAGTGAGACAAATTAACTGAAAATTTTAATAAAAAACAATTACTTGACTTGTTATGGGCTTGGCATAATATAGAGATAAGCGGTATAAATAATAAACCAATTATATCGTTCCCGATGGTTGAAACGAAGAAGGGGATCTCTATGATGCAAGCGACTCGGATGATGCAAGTATGTTTTATCTTCGGTTTGGTTCTACCCAATCTGGCGCATGCAGAAACTGTGCATCCTGCAGTGATTATGGTCAGTGCATCCGTCATTTTTATGATTATTCTATCCGTGTATGTGGTGTATCGAATCCGCAAGTCATTACGTAACTATATGGATAAACCGCTGGATTAATTGTTCCAGTGGAAACAGGTTGAAAAGCCTTAATGACTTGTTTTAAATGACACACATAAATTGTCAAACAGGATTGAGGGAACAGCCATGAAAGCCGTTTATTTAGACTATGCTTCTTTAGACCAGCAGGATTTGGACTTTCAGGCACTGCATGCCGCATTTGATCCACTTGTTTTGTATCCGGCGACCTCGGCTGCCGAGATTGTATCCCGTGTAGCTGATGTCGATGTCATCATAACCAATAAAGTCGTGATCGATGCAGCTACCATTCAACAATGCCCTGAGCTTAAACTCATTTTAATCTCTGCAACCGGTACCAATAATGTCGACCTTACGGCGGCCAAGGCACGTGGGATCGTGGTGTGTAACTGTCAGGCCTATGGTACTTCGGCAGTCGCGCAGCATACGATCATGTTGATGCTCAATCTGGCGACTTCATTCTTGTCGTACCAACGTGTATTAGAACAAGGCGAATGGCAAAAAGCCAGCCAGTTCTGTTTGCTGGATGCGCCGATTGTCGAGCTGGCCGGAAAAACACTAGGCATTGTCGGTTATGGCGAATTGGGTCATGCGGTGGCGAAACTGGCCGAAGCCTTTGGCATGAAAGTTCTCATTGCTGTGCTGCCAAACCGTCCGGCGGATGCATCGCGTGTGCCATTTGCCGAGCTGCTTGCTCAAGTCGATTTTCTCAGTCTGCATTGTCCACTCACTGAGGATACCCGACATTTAATCAGTCATGCTGAACTGGATGCAATGAAAAGCAGTGCATTTTTAATTAACTGTGCGCGTGGTGGTATTGTCGATGAAGCTGCTTTGGCTGAGGCTCTGCGTGCATGCAAGATTGCCGGTGCTGCGACGGATGTTCTAACGGTAGAGCCACCGAAACAGGGTAATGTGCTACTCGATCCTACAATTCCGAACCTGATTGTGACACCACATAATGCCTGGGGCAGTGTCGATGCAAGACAACGCATTGTGGATCAGATGGTGGAAAATGTAGAAGCATTTAAACAAGGTCAGCCGATCCGACAGGTCAATTCATAGACCGCGTTGATACAAGGTAATAGTTTTATTTTCTAAAAATAAAAAAGCCCATTACGGGCTTTTTTTATAAATCGGTTACCGCATAACTGGTGGCTGAACCTGAACCAGATTGAGGCTGCATTTTTGGGGTGGTTGTTTGCTGTGGGGCAGCAGAGGGCTCACTTAAAGGCTGCTGAACAATAGCCGCCTGCTGTGAATTGCCACGCCAGACTTCTTTGGTCTGCTGGATTTTCTGACCGGTTTGCTGGGCTGCCTGAGTTGCACCCTGATCTACTTTTTGCAGTGTTTCCGAGGTTGCAGATTTGGTATTGCTCCAGGCCCGGTCTACCCCCGGCTTGATTTTGGCAATGCCTTTTTCCGTTGCTTCACCGACTTTCTCGGCGGTATTAATCACGCCTTCTTGTGCTTTATAGGCAAACACATGCAGCAAGTTCGGATTTTCACCATAGGGTTTAACCGGTTTGGCAGACTGAGTCGTGGTTTGTGCGAATGCTGGAACAGAAAGCATTAAAGCTGTCGTTAAAATAATTGGGGTTTTGATATTCATTATGGATCGACCTCGAATTCGTCTAAGTGCGGTCTGAGTTTGTTTTTCAGTGTAACGGATAATTGGTCAAAAACAATGAATATCCTGTGAAGAGTGCAGAGCTTTCAGGTTGATCTGTGCCGAAATATTGTAATTTTTAAAGAAAGGGCAGTAGAAATTAGCCCAAGTGTCGAATTGATTTTTAGCAAAATAAAAGCCCTGTTCTTAGACTAGAAACAAGGCGATCTTTTTAATCACATTGTGTCAGGGCATCTTTGGCGAAATGTTCGCGTAAGCTGACAAAGTTCTTCTGTACCCCTGCATCGTGCAGGTCAAATTTTTGTGCAGTGCTAGTACCGTCGCGCTGGAAAGTCGCTGAGCCGGCATCGATTAGAGTCATACCTTTAAATGACCATTGTTCAATGACACGGTTATTGCCAATATCACCGGTGAATTCAATCACGCATTTGTCGAGGAATTTGGTCAGTTTTGCCTTGTTGTTGGTGGTAGCTGGAACAACTTCGAGGTTTTGGACTTCCTGTAAGACGCCAACCTGAAGCTGTGGGATTTTTGGTGCAGATGTACAAGCTGTAACTGCGATACTCGCAAGACCAGTCAGAATGAGTGTTTTAAATTTCATATGATTCTTTCTTGTTGAGTGTTGTTAGGTTGAGTATAGGGAATCGGTTAGAAAATGACTATAGCTCAATGATTAACGATTCCAATCCTGCGTACGAATACGACCAGTTTGATAATAAATTGAGACTAATTCAATAAAATTTTTAAAGTCGGAATTTTCATTTAAAATTCGATTTATTGATTGCCAATCCACTTCTGGTCTCCGGCGAGCAGGAAGCAAAATTTCGCTTTCAGTAGGATTTTCAGGAATTAAAATTATTACACCAATACCATGGAGGGCTGAGAGCATACGAAGTTCTTCTTCAACTTCATTGGTAGAAATTGAGGTCGCAACTAAATATCCTTCATTTGCCCAACTAGAATTACTTACTGCTTGGAAAAAACTACTTCTAATATTTGAGTTATTTAGTTCTTTTTTTACCTCGAATGACCAAAGTCGAACATTTTGTCCAGAACTATGCTTTACACAAGTTTTAACTAGATCATTCCATTTATTATCTAATGCTTGCATTGCCACAATATCTGGATGTAGCCATTGATTACCATTTTGTCCTCTAGTATTTGATGATCTTTTTTCATCAATTCTTAATGTAAGCAAATTGAGTTCTTGGGATAGGTATTCTATCAATACAGGATATAAGTCATATTCTGAAAATATTTTTTCTTGAATCGATGGGGGATTATTGTCTTCTGCATCAATAATTAATGAATTATGGAAGTCAATTCCTTTTACTGGTGAAAGATTTGAAGTTGGTTCATACCAATATTGGCGTGGACTTGGTTTTTCTTGATATTTTACACAAGGATTATTTTGAATTAAGTCTGGGAAAATACTAAGTTGTCATTAAAAAGTAAACATGTATTCTTTTCCGAATTGGTTTGATACTTTCTCCACCCATTGCTCTATTTTGTCAGCTGTCATGACTTGAAAATCTCGCCAATAATATTTCATCTGCTTCCATACCATCT
>NZ_JBWZQN010000014.1:0-58946 GCF_056724605.1 Prolinoborus fasciculus
GATAATCTTTTTCAGATTCAATCAATAATTGAACCGCTCTTTCTCTGATTTCAGGGGTATATTTTAATTTTGTCATCGGGATAGTCTCTCAGAATATTGACTCTCCGACAAACCCGGTACGGTTCAGTCAGCTGTGGTTGCACATGACATGATCAATCTATTGAATAACAGCTAAGCTTTCAAAGTTACTATGTAGCCTGAATAAGCTTCATTATTTCTACCGTATTTTAAGATAGATTGGCATGATCAAATGCCAATCTATTTTTTGAGGGTGGAATGACCATGAATATTAAAACCGCACTGCTTCTGCTCCCTCTGAGCTTGCCCAGTCTGGCTTTCGCTACTGTAGGCGGCCCACAAAATATTGAAGTTCTAGGCTATGAAGTCAAAGAACAGAAGCTTTATATCATGCGTCATTATCTTGATGGTCGTGGACGCTTGCCTCAACTGTATTATTATAATTTTAAATCCCAAAAACCAAATCAACTGGTTCAGGTCAATTCCTTATATATCAATCCTAAAACCAAGCGCATCGATTATGATCAAGACAGTCGCAAGTTTGATCAGGACATTGCCAAAATCAAAAAACGTTTAGTTCCATTAAATCCAATTCAAAAATCAAAGCCACAGCTTAAGGTGTTAAAGACAACGAAAGGTAGCGCGCCTGCCTGGCATGATCCTCAGGAAAAAGTGCCAAAATGGACCTATCAATATCAAGTAAAATCCAGCTTACAAAAAAGTCCGGTTCAGCAAGCAGTCAGTTATCAGCAAGGCTTGAAAATTAGCCAGGCCTATAAAGTTCCGAAACAGAATAAAACCCTGGTAATAGTAAAGTATCTGGGTATTCCTTTTGAAACAGGTTATAGCATTGAAGATCCGGCACTGTTAAGTCGATAACAGAATTCACTAAAAAAAATAAGGTCTCAATTGAGACCTTATTTTTTATTTTTACTACAGAAACAGATTAAGCTGCGGTAGAACGTTCAGCGATTGGCACTACTTTACGCAGTTCAGGACCGGTATAGTCCGCGCTTGGACGGATAATACGGTTGTCTGCACGCTGTTCCATCACATGCGCTGCCCAGCCTGTCACACGCGACATGACAAAGATCGGGGTAAACAGCTTAGTTGGAATGCCCATGAAATGATAGGCAGATGCATGGAAGAAATCCGCATTACAGAATAATTTCTTCTCACGCCACATGACTTCTTCACAGCGTACAGAGACTGGATACAGTACCGTATCACCGACATCTTTGGCCAAACGCTCAGACCAGACTTTGATAATGCCATTACGCGGATCATTGTCCTTATAGATCGCATGACCGAAGCCCATGATTTTTTCTTTACGTTCCAGCATGCCCAGCATTTCACGCTCAGCTTCTTCTGGTGATTTCCAGTTTTCAATCATGTCCATCGCAGCTTCGTTAGCACCACCATGTAAAGGGCCACGCAAGGAACCGATTGCACCGGTAATACAGGAATGCATATCTGACAGCGTTGATGCACACACACGAGCGGTAAAAGTTGAAGCGTTAAATTCATGCTCTGCATACAGAATCAAGGAAACATTCATCACCTGTTCATGTAATTCGTTTGGCTTTTCACCATGTAGTAAATGCAGGAACTGTGCACCGATTGAATCATCGTCAGTATTTTCTTCAATACGCACGCCGTCATGGCTATAACGATACCAGTAACAAATGATTGTCGGCAAAGTTGCCAAAATACGGTCTGCGATATCCTGTTGATGTTCAAACGACAGCTCAGTTTCAAGATTGCCCAGCATAGAAACGCCTGTACGCATCACATCCATTGGATGCGAGTCGGCAGGAATACGCTCAAGGACCTCTTTTAATGCCTGAGGTAAAGTGCGCAAGGATTTCAGTTTGGCTTTATAGGCTGCCAATTGCTCTGATGTCGGCAATTCTCCGAAGAAAATCAGGTAAGCGACTTCTTCAAACTGGCAATGTTCAGCCAGATCCTGTACGTCATAACCGCGATAGGTCAGGCCTGCGCCACTTTTGCCTACTGTTGAAAGTGAGGTTTTACCTGCCACTTGTCCGCGCAATCCTGCGCCAGTGAGTACTTTTCCTTCAGCCATTTTTTTAATTCTCCTGTTTAAACAGTTTATCTAATGTGTCTTCGAAGCTGTGATAATCTAAAAATTCGTAGAGTTCTTTTCGTTGTTGCATGATATCCAGCACATTTACCTGAGTACCATGTTCGCGCACCGAACGCATCACTTCAAGTGCAGCTTTTTGCATTGCACGTGTCGCTGACAATGGATACAGCACCATGCCAATACCCTGCTCACCCAGTTCATCTACCGTATAATAGGGTGTATCACCAAATTCGGTAATATTTGCCAAGACTGGAACACCGACCGCATCACACACTGTACGGTACATGGTGATATCGGTCATCGCTTCAGCAAAGATCGCATCTGCGCCCGCTTCAACACAGGCAGAAGCACGGTCAATCACGGCTTGCAGGCCTTCTTTTTGCAGCGCATCGGTACGCGCCATTACCACAAAGTTTGAATCGGTTTTCGCATCTACAGCCGCTTTGATACGATCGACCATTTCCTGCTGCGATACGATTTCTTTATTTGGACGATGACCACAGCGCTTCTGTGCAACCTGATCTTCAATATGAACCGCAGCGGCTCCTGCAGCAGTCATCTGTTTGATCGTGCGGGCAATATTTAATGCACCGCCCCAACCGGTATCGATATCGACCAGTAAAGGTGTATCCACACGCTCAGTGATCCGGCGTACATCTTCAAGAACATTATCTAGGCTGGTCATGCCCAGATCAGGCAAACCATAAGAATAATTCGCGACACCCGCACCTGATAAATAAATGGCTTTATAACCGACCTGTTTGGCCATCATGGCAGCATAGGCATTTACCGTGCCCATAATTTGCAATGGTTTCTCGACTTCAAGCGCTTGTCTAAATCTTAAACCTGCAGACATTTGTTCTGTCATCTTCCTTTTCCACAGTCTTGGCTATAATTATTGAAATTCGAGTATACTCATTTGGCTTGCTCATTCCATAACCTGATAGAACAAATACTCTAAAACTTTAGTCAAATTTTTAAGTTTTGCTTTACCTAATTAGCAAATAGCGCACTTATCTGGCGCAATTATGAAATATGTGCATATATTTGCTATGATGGCGTTTCAATCTCTATTGACATGTTGATGTACTATCTCCTATGCAAGACCTCGCCCTAGAACCGCTCGCCAAAGATCTGCCACAGACCAAACGTGGTCATGAGCGTTGTATTGCGCTGCTGATCAGTGCAACCGAGCTATTTCTGGAACGGGGTTATGATGCTGTGTCTCTGGATGATATCGTCCAGCATGCCGGTGGCTCTAAAGCCTCTATTTATAAGTACTTTGGCAATAAAGAGGGCTTGTTTAAAGCCATCTGCGATTATCGTCGTATCAAGTTTTTTGAAGATATCAGTATTCCGATCGAACTGATGGCACTGGATTTTCGTAGTTATTTAGTACACACGTTGCTTAATTTTTATCACCAGATCATGCAACCTGAAAATTCGGCCTTTATGCGTCTGGTGCTGGAACAAAGTCAGCGCAATCCGGAACTTGGTCAACATATTCATGAGCGAGGCCCGGTGCATGTGCAAAGTGCCATTGCCACGGCTTTAGAACAGGCAGATGCGCAAGGTTTATTGCATTGCAAAAATCCACAATATTCGGCGCAGCTGTATTTTGGTATTTTGCGCAATCTGGAATGGCGTATTCTGATGGGAATTCCGGTACAGGAAGATGATCAGGAAATCGACAAATACATCAGTTATTGTGTGGATCGCTTTTTAGACGGTCATCAAAAAGTCTAGTTTTTTTGCATTTTTCATTGCTTATAGTATATTAGCCGATTCCGTATTTTTTCTTAAACTAACCAACAACTGATTGTTGATCGAGTTTTTCGGCAATTATTGTGGAGTAACGAATGGCTCTCCGTCACTTTCTCACCTTACGCGATTTATCAACTTTAGAACTTAACCAGATTTTGCAACGCGCAATTGAGCTTAAGCGCAAACAGCATAACAATGAAGTGTTCCAACCATTTGTTGGTAAAGTGATGGGCATGATTTTTGAGAAATCGAGTACCCGTACGCGTGTTTCGTTTGAAGCTGGCATGAGCCAATTTGGTGGTAGCGCGATTTTCCTGTCTTCACGCGATACCCAGTTAGGTCGTGGTGAACCGATTGAAGATTCTGCACGTGTGATTTCAAGCATGCTGGATATCGTGATGATCCGCACTTTCGGCCATGATATCGTGGAGCGTTTTGCATCTTATTCAAAAGTTCCAGTGATTAATGCTTTAACAGATGACCACCATCCTTGCCAGCTACTTGCTGACATGCAGACTTATGTAGAGCAACGTGGCTCAATTGAAGGTAAAACTGTTGCCTGGATTGGTGATGGCAACAATATGTGTAACTCTTATATTGAAGCTGCACATATGTGGGGCTTTAATCTGAAAATTGCAGCGCCAAAAGGCTATGAGCCACAAGAAAAATTCCTGTCTGAATTCGCGCATTGTGTGGAACTGGTTCCTTCTGCTGAAGATGCAGCGGTGAATGCTGACCTGATCGTGACTGATGTTTGGGCAAGCATGGGGCAGGAAGAAGAGCAGAAGATCCGTGAAAAAGCCTTTGCAGATTATCAGGTGAATGAACGCCTGATGGATCTTGCACATCCGGATTGCTTGTTTATGCACTGCTTGCCTGCGCATCGTGGCGAAGAGATTTCAGAAAATCTGCTTGACCATAAAAATGCTGTAGTTTGGGATGAAGCAGAAAATCGTTTGCACGCGCAAAAAGCCTTGGTTGAATTCCTGATTAATGAAAATCTGAAAAAAGACTAGGGTGTGTTGACACTTTTAGTTTAAAAAAATAGCGAAGTAGTAAAATCAAATCGCCAAACCCAATTTTACTATTCGCTATGCCTCGTACCATGCTGACAGATCAACACTGGCAAAAGTTGAAAGTTATTCTGCGTAATTTATCCATTCACCACAACTCAAATTTACGCAATTTTATTGAAGCTATTCTCTATAGAATTAGAACAGGCTGTCCGTGGCGAGATATTCCTTGTTGTTTTGGTCATTCAAACTCTATTTTCAAACGTTTTAATCGTTGGTCAAGCAGCGGTAAGTTACTTAGATTATTCAAATTACTAGCCTCATGCCCCGATATGGAGTGGATTTTTATTGATGGCTCTCATGTACGTGCTCATCAACATTCTGCCGGTATAGCGAATCAATCTATTTCTAAAAGTGTAGGAGCAAACTCCTCAAAAATACATTTGATTGTTGATGCAGATGGCAATCCTATTGATTTCATGATTACCGATGGAACCACACATGATGTTAAAGTTGCACCTGATTTAATATCAACATTAGATTTAAAAGAGACAAAAGTGGTATGTGCAGATAAAGGCTATGATTCAGAACCACTGCGTGAACAGATCAGGAAAACAGGGACTAAAGCGAATATACCAAAGAAAACAAATAGCCAATCGAACAATGACCATATGGACTGGTGTTTATATAAAATCAGGCATTTAGTTGAAAATATGTTTTGTAGATTAAAGCAATTTAGAGGAATAGCTACTCGATATGACAAGCTCAAAAGAAATTATCAAAGTTCTGTTGCTTTAGCCTGTATATTTTTATGGCTACCTTTATAGGGTTAATTATGAACAGTAAATGTCAACAGACCCTAATTTTTTAAGATGAATCTTCACAAATTAAGCACCAATCTCTGGTGCTTTTTTTGTCTCAGCTCTTATAATCGTTGTTGAAATGGAATAAAAAGTGATTTTATACAATGCAAAAAAAATATTGGATTTTGGCACTCTTGGCAGGTTTTAGCAGTGCTGTCTTACCGGTGCATGCTTCTGAATTTGACCAATATCTTCAAGAAAAAAATATTATTGACAGCAAATTTAAAATTCAGAAAAAAGCTGAACTGAATGAATTACTCGCAGTGCTCAGTGCAGAAGATTCCAGAACTTTACCGTTGCAGATTGATCAAAATACGATTATTGAACAATTACAGTTAAGTGCCAATAAAACCACACTGAAAGGCATGATCATCACGCCCGATTTTAGCCAGTTTGAAAAAGACCTAGGGCGCAAAGAAGTGATGAAAGTCATTCGCAATAATCTGCTCAATAATTGTGAAATTTTCTTTGAACATCGCTATCAAATTGCGAACCCATACAAGGTTGAACTCAGCCTGAACTCGCAGACACAAACCTATAAAACTGATATTTCCCAGAAAGATTGTAAATTAAAATAATCTAACTAAATAAGACATCAAGTTTGATTTGAAATTAAAAAATCCAAAAACAAAAAAAGGTAGCTGTGGCTGCCTTTTTTAATAAGGTTTACTGTTATATCTTGCTAACGCACCAAGCCTTGCGGCTGCAAAATAATAATCAACGCGCCCAGTATTACCACCATGCCACCAAGTAGATCCCAACGCGATAGAGTCACTTGATCAACGAAGCGCAACCACATTAGCGCTGAAAAAATATAGATACCACCATAAGCGGCATAGATCCGTCCTGAAGCAGCTGGATGCAAGGTTAACAGCCAGACAAAAGCCGCCAAAGCCAGAGCTGTCGGAATCCATAACCAGTGGCTTCTCCCCTGATTTAAAATCAGATAGGGAAAATAACAACCTAAAATTTCCATCAATGCCGTGACTAAAAACAGTAAAAATGTCGTGAACAGCTTGGTAACTTGAATATCCATAATTTATCTTTTAAATGATATGAATTTGATAATTTAAAATATGAGTGCATAAAAAAACCCGTGCAGGCACGGGTTTAATCTTTTTCGTTCATTAGGCCGGTTCAGCAGTCTGGTCTTCAAAAACTTCAAGTTTTAAGCCAACCGCTTTACCATTTTCTTTTTTCACCGATACTGCAACATTGCCGCCATTTTCAGCCAGTTCACCAAACAGGATCATCTCAGCCAGCGGTTTTTTCAGGTGTTCCTGAATCAAACGTTGCATTGGACGTGCGCCCATTAAACGGTCATAGCCATGTTCTGACATCCATTCACGTGCACTTTGATCCACTTCCAGCATGACTTTTTTGTCATCCAGTTGTGCTTGAAGTTCAGTCAGGAATTTATCCACGACATTTTCAATAATGCTGCTTGGCAATGCCTTGAACTGAATCACGCCGTCGAGGCGGTTACGGAATTCTGGTGAGAAGGCTTTCTTCATCGCTTCCTGATTATCGTTACTATTATCCTGTTCCATAAAACCAATGCTGACACGAGAAATACTTTCCGCACCAATATTGGTGGTGAGTACCAAGACCACGTTACGGAAATCAGATTTACGCCCGTTGTTATCAGTCAATGAACCATGATCCATAATCTGCAATAACAGGTTAAACACATCTGGATGCGCTTTTTCGATCTCATCGAGCAACAGTACACAATGCGGATTTTTATGAATCGCATCGGTCAATAACCCACCCTGATCAAAACCGACATAGCCCGGAGGTGCACCGATTAAACGAGACACCGCATGGCGTTCCATATATTCCGACATATCAAAGCGAACCAGTTCTACACCCATCTGTTTCGCCAGCTGCTTGGTCACTTCGGTTTTACCGACACCCGTTGGGCCTGCAAAGACAAAACTACCTACAGGCTTGTCTGGAGATTTCAAACCGGCACGTGACAGTTTAATCGCAGATGCCAAGGCCTCAATCGCTTCATCCTGACCAAAGACCACACGTTTCAGATCGCGCTCAAGATTTTCCAGCACGCTCTTATCATCTTTAGAAACAGTTTTTGGTGGAATACGCGCAATTTTAGAAACGATATCTTCAATATTTTCTACGGTGATCAAACTGTCGTCTTGTTCAGCTTTGAGACGGCGCTGAGCACCGGCCTCATCAATGACATCAATCGCCTTATCTGGCAAGAAACGGTCGTTGATAAATTTTGCAGAAAGTTCTACCGCAGACACCAAAGCTTGATCGTCATATTCCACATGATGAAAATCTTCAAACTTCGATTTCAGACCACGTAGGATATCAATAGTTTCAGAAATAGATGGCTCGTTCACATCAATTTTCTGGAAACGACGTGACAAAGCATGATCTTTCTCAAAGACCTGGCGGTATTCCTGGAAAGTGGTTGAGCCAATGCAACGTAAAGAACCATTTGCCAACGCCGGTTTGATCAGATTCGATGCATCCATGGTACTGCCCATACTCGAGCCTGCACCAATAATCATGTGAATTTCATCAATAAACAGCACTGCTTCAGGTTTCTTTTTCAGCGCATTTAAAAGCTGTTTCAAGCGTTTTTCAAAATCACCGCGGTATTTGGTTCCTGCTACCAAAGCACCAATGTCCAGACTGAAAATTTCAGCATTTTCCAGTGGTTTTGGCGCTTTACCATTGACGATTAACCAAGCAAGACCTTCAGCAATTGAGGTTTTACCAACTCCCGGATCACCGACAAGGAGTGGATTGTTTTTACGACGGCGGCAAAGGATTTGCGCGGCACGCTCGATTTCTTTTTCACGACCAATCAGTGGATCGGTCTTGCCTTTTTGTGCTTCAACATTCAGGTTAGTGGTATAAAGTTCAAGTGGACCTGAACTTGCTGAAGATGCTGATTCGCCATCTAGGTCTTCGATTTCTTCTTCAGACTGTACATCTTCTTTACGGGTACCATGAGACAGGTACTGAGTCAGGGTCAGACGGTTAATTTGATGACGTTTCAGCAGATAGACTGCAAATGAGTCACGCTCAGAATACATGGCAACCAGAATATCAGCACCTTCTACAGTACGATCGCCACCGCTTGATTGCACGTGAAAAATCGCGCGTTGCAAGATCCGGTCGAAGCTTTCTGTCGGGTGTGGTGCCTGATCACTATTTTCACCAAGTTTAGGGGTATGTTGTTCTACGTACTCTTCTAATTCCTTACGCAACACGATGATGTCGGCACCACATGCTTTCAGGGCATTCACGGCGGAATCGTTGTCAAGCAAGGCTAACAATAAATGTTCTACGGTCAGGAACTCATGTCTCTTTTGACGAGCCATGCTGACAGCCAAACGTAGTGATACTTCTAATTGACGACTGAGCATGTAACCCCCTTAATCTTTAGGCTCTATTTGGCAAAGTAACGGATGACCTTGTGATCGAGCATAATTATTGACTTGGTTCGCTTTGGTCTCCGCAATGTCTCGAGGATAGACCCCAGCTACACCCTTTCCTTCATAATGTACAGTTAGCATTACTTGTGTAGCTTGGTCAAGATTCATTGCAAAGTATTGTTGTAAAATTTCAATTACAAACTCCATCGGCGTATAGTCGTCATTTAATAAAACAACGGCATACAACGGTGGACGTTTCAGTTCTGGCGGTGCAGCCTGTACAGCTAGGTCAGAATGACCGTCTTCAGAGGGTTCATTTGCTAAACGTGGGCTGATATGCCAATCAACGATTCCAGACTCATTAAAAGAATTTTTAATATCACTTAAACACATTTGACGTTTATTGCTTGGCATAAGATTTATATTTCACACTTAATTTGCATTTGCTTCGGTTTTCGGAATTTCTGACAAGGTGGCAGACTGATTTTCGACTGCTTTGCCCTGTTCCCAACTAAAACGACGAATCACAGGCTTGACACCGGTGAGACGCACTTCAATAAATTCTGGTTTAAAGCCTTTCGGCATGGTCCAGCGGCCAGTGAGTCGCTCATAATTTTCAAAATTAAAGTTTTTATCTTCCAGTGGCACCACCAGAATTTCAGTCCCTTTAATCAGGCGCAATTCCACACTACCTGAGGCACGACTTTTGCCTGGACTGACCTGAACCAGATCAATCTGATATTCAAAGGCATTTTCCGGCAAAGGTTTAATCGACAGGTTTTGAACCGCCAATGCCAAACCACCACGCTGACGCAAGATCTCGCGATAAATGGTTCCCACACTTTCGGCCTGCACCTGTTCATCACGTGCCTTGGTCATGGCCAGATACAGATCATTGGCATTACTGACCGCCAGATCACGCTCCTGAACCGCAGTATTCAGCGTCTTGTTCAGTGTTTCCAGACTGGCTTTCTGAGTCTGTACCACATCGACCAGTTGCTCTGCATCCGCATCATAACCCGCCGCAGTCAAACCCTGACGATGTCCTACGGTATATCCGAGTACGCCACTGCTTAAGATCAATACAGCCGCACCAATGGCTAAGGGCGTATTGCCTTTCATGAATGGTTTCTTAGTACCGGGTTCCTGAGGAAGCGTCGTATTTGACTCGTTATTCGGCATTTTGATCTCTTGTTTGCTTTAATCAAGACACACATTTAAATGCAAATCTAAATGTGTGTGAAGTTCTAATACGTTTTTTATGGTAATAAACCAATATTATTTAAGCCAGCGTCTTCAGCAAAACCAAACATCAGGTTCATGTTTTGCACAGCCTGACCTGCTGCGCCTTTTACCAGATTGTCTTGTACAACCAGGATCACCAGTTTCGTTGGCTGTGGCTTATACAAGGCAATACGCAACTGATTCGCTCCACGCACTGAACGCGTTTCTGGTGAACTGCCTGCCGGCATGACATCGACAAATGCTTCATTGGCATAGAACTGCTCATATAGCGCTTGTAAATCTGCCGCTTGCCCTGCTTTAGTTAAATCGATATAGATGGTCGACAACATACCACGAATCATCGGCACCAAATGCGGTACAAATAAAATATGATCAAACACATTTTTTTGACCTGAAATATTTTCCAGTGCTTCGACAATTTCAGGGTGATGACGATGACCTGCTACACCATAGGCCTTAAAGTTATCGGCATTTTCAGCATAAATCATGCCCAGACTGGCTTTACGTCCTGCACCTGATACACCAGATTTGGCATCAATAATAATGCTTTCAGGTTTCACCAATGCTTCAACCGCTTTTAAAACTGGCGCCAAACCTAACTGAACTGTGGTTGGATAACACCCCGGATTCCCGATCACATTGGCTTTTTTAATCTCTTCACGATTCAATTCAGATAAACCGTATACAGAATCTTTTAACAGTTCTGGACATGCATGTTGCATGCTATACCATTTTTCAAACTGTTCAAGATCTTGTAAACGAAAATCAGCAGCTAGGTCGATCACTTTTGTATTTGCAGCAACCAGCTCTTCGGCATGTTTCATTGCGACACCATGCGGCGTTGCAAAGAACACCACATCGCATGATTTTAATAAATCCAGACTTAAATCGGAAAATTTAAGATCGGTATGCCCGCGCAAGCTCGGGAACATGTCATCTACACGACGGCCTGCTTCAGTACGTGATGTCAGTGCTGTTACATTTACATCTGGATGTCGTAGCAAAAGACGCAAAAGTTCAATGCCTGTATAACCCGTACCACCCACAATACCCACTGAAATCACGATGATTACCTCAAATAAATGTTTCCTTTATACAGCCTAGTATGACAGGAAGTTGAGGTTTTCTAAACCATTTCACTGGGGTTTGCTGGTTTTTTAATTGATCAGTAGGATAAGTCCGATTTTGATCATGAAACTTTTAATTTGCTTAGGCTATTTCAATAGAGTTATATGGACTTATTAATTATGGTTTTAGGCACCCCACCAATATGGCAACGGCGTATTTTTCAGCGTTATACGATGCTGCTGGAAATGCTGATCATGCTTAGCAACTTCTGCCCAAAAGCGTGGACTATGATCAAAATGCTTTGTGTGTACCAGTTCATGGACAGCGACATAATGCGTGACCTCTTCAGGAAATAATACTAGCGCACTATTCAGCATAATGTCATGTTTGGCCGAACAACTGCCCCACCGGGTTTTAGGTTGTCGAATACTGCAGTTTTTAAAAGGCAAATGACATTGCTGTGAGACAAGATTTAAATATGAAGGAAGCTGTTCTTTTGCGTAGGCAATCACGAAAGTTTTTAAATATTCTTCAGGATGTCGGTCACTGATGCAAAGCTGTAAATTTTTATGATCAAAAATGAAGTTGCTCTTCTGGCTTTGATAAGAAATTTGTACAGGTTCTTTTAGATTAAATAACCGCAGCTCAATCGGTAACGTCCGGTCAATATTTTCGATTTTTTCTTGCTGGGATTGCCAGGTTTTAATCAGCCAGCTTTCAGATTGTTCAATAAAATGCCGTATCTGTTTTTTGCTGCAAAAAACCGGGGCTGTGAGGCGAATCTGGGTCGCATCGACACGCAAACGTAACCGGGTTGAACGGACATTTCGGGTGATTTGGATTTCGGGTAGATCGGATAAGGTCATTATAGTTTTTTTAATCTCCCTAACCCCCTCTTTTTCAAAGAGGGGCTTTTAAAAGTCTCCCTTCTTGCACTTGTTTTAAAGCAGTGCTTCAAAACTTCGCTCAGGGAGATTTAGAGGGATTTTTTCTAGAAAGTTTAATTAAACCGCTGTACGCTCTTCAATTCCGTTATCAGTCGCGACAATGGCGATATCTGCTTTGTTGATCGCAAAGATACCGTTACATACCACGCCCGGAATATCGTTTAAGGTTTTTTCCAGTTCAAGTGCATTTAGAATATTCAGGTTGTACACATCTAAAATCACATTACCGTTGTCAGTGACCACACCTTCACGGTACGCAGGATCGCCACCTAAAGATACGATTTTACGCGCGACTGCAGAACGCGCCATTGGAATCACTTCTACAGGAAGCGGGAACTCACGCCCTAATTGTCCAACCCATTTAGAATCATCCACGATACACACAAATTTTTTCGCAATAGAGGCAACAATCTTTTCACGTGTCAGCGCTGCACCGCCACCTTTGATCATATGCATATGACGATCAATTTCATCTGCACCATCAACATAAGCATCCAGACCACTGACAGAGTTCATATCTACCACTTCAATGCCGAGTTTTTTCAAGCGTTGTGCAGTTGCTTCTGAACTGGCTACCGCAGCTTCCAATTGCAGCTCAGGCAATAAGTCAATTAAAAAGTTTACAGTACTGCCTGTACCTACGCCTAAAATGCCCCCTTTTGGCAAGTGTTTTAAAGCGGCTTTGGCTGCTGCTTGTTTTTTCTCATCTTGGGTTGCATATAGACTCATGGCTTCACTCAACTATTTTGGACTTTTGCAGCTTTTTTAAACCGCAAAGCCGTGTGGTTTGTTACAATAAGCCCCTATTTTAAACTGTTAGATGGAAAATTAACATGCTGTCTCGTTTGGTTCGACAAATTTTACAAGCAACGGTCTACGATGTTGCAATCGAAACTCCACTCGAAGCAGCGCCACGAATTAGCGAACGACTCAATAATAATATCCGCTTTAAACGTGAAGATTTACAACCGGTTTTTTCATTCAAGCTACGCGGTGCCTATAACCGTATTAGTCAATTACCGAAATCACAAATGGAACGTGGCGTTATTACTGCTTCAGCGGGTAACCATGCACAGGGCGTGGCACTCTCAGGGAAAAAGCTGGGTATTCGCGCGATTATTGTGATGCCTAAAACCACACCTGATATCAAGGTACAGGCGGTTAAGCGTCTTGGTGGCGAAGTGGTTTTGCATGGTGATTCATTTGATGTCGCCAACAAGTATGCGATTCAACGTGCCCAGGAAGATGGCATGACCTTCATTCCGCCTTATGATGATGAACTGGTGATTGCTGGCCAAGGTACGATTGCTAATGAAATCCTGCGTCAATGGCGCGATGTGGATTACGTGTTTGTCGCAGTTGGCGGTGGTGGCCTGATCGCAGGTGTTGCAGCGTATTTAGGTGATGTCGCACCCCACGTTAAAGTCATTCCAGTGGAATACGACGAATCTGCCTGTTTAAAAGCTGCTTTAGAAGCAAATGAACGTGTGATTCTCCCATCTGTGGGCTTGTTTGCTGATGGTACAGCGGTAGCCCAAATTGGTGAAAAACCATTTGATGTGATTCGTCTGCAAAAATCGGACAATTCTGGCCCAATCGTGGAACCGAATGTGGTGCTGGTGAATACGGATGAAGTCTGTGCAGCGATTAAAGACACTTATGACGAATGCCGTAGCATTGTAGAACCATCTGGTGCAATGGCTCTGGCAGGTATTAAAAAATACGTGGCTGAACATGGCATCGAAGGGAAGAACATGGTGTCGATTGTCTGCGGCGCCAACATGAACTTCGACCGTTTACGTTATATCGCTGAACGTACCGAACTGGGTGAACGCAAAGAAGCGATTTTTGCCGTGACCATTCCGGAACAGAAAGGTTCATTCCTGAGTTTCTGCCGTGCATTACAAGGCCGTAATATTACTGAATTTAACTACCGTGCCAGCGATGCTTCTGCTGCGCAAGTCTTTGTCGGCATCAGTCTGAAAAATGGCGAGAAAGAACGTCAGGAAATTTATGAAACCTTAAAGTTCCAGTATGACGTTGACGATCTGTCTGATGACGAAGTGGCCAAACTGCATATCCGTTACCTGATCGGTGGTCATGCCGATATTGAAAATGAGCGCCTGTTCCGCGTGGAATTCCCGGAGCGTCCTGGCGCTTTACTGATGTTCCTGGAACGTCTTGGCCCAACCCATAATATCACCCTGTTCCACTACCGGAACCACGGCGCTGCTGAAGGACGTGTTCTGGTGGGTCTTGAAGCAACCGATGCACAACAGAATCCGGATGGCTTGATCGAAACTCTCGAAACCATTACCTATCCATATCAGGAAATTACCAATAATCTGGGTTATCAACGTTTCTTGAAGTAATTCTTTCAAACATAAACCGCCTTTCGAGGCGGTTTTTTTATGTCCGGCTGAATGAAAATGTATGAAGTATTTATGTAAGGCCAGATAGCTGAAAACTATAAAAATCTTTAAGATACATACTTAGACATGAACTGATTTGAAATAAAAAGATTTAAGGAAATATGCATGGCATTATTTGCAGTCATTGGGCTGGGCAGCTTCGGTGCAACAGTGGCGACTCAACTGATCAGCCTGAAACATGATGTGATTGGAATCGATCTCGATAAAAAATATGTGGAAAATATTTCCGATCAGCTCACCCATGCGGTCATTGCCGATGCAACCGATGAGCATGTCCTGGATGAACTGGATATCCAGCGCTGTGAAGCGGTCGTAGTCGCAATTGGTGAAGATATTGAAGCCAGCATTCTGTGTGTACTGCATCTGAAAAATATGGGTGTAAAGAAAATTTGGGCCAAAGCCAAATCCAAAGCCCACCATATGATTTTGACCCATCTGAACGTCGAAAAAATTATTCACCCAGAAGAAGATATGGGCGTCCGTGTGGCACAATCACTCAGCTACCCGATGGTTAGCCGTTATATGTCACTTGAAGATGATCACTATATTGTCAAGATCGAGATTCATGCAGATCATCATGGTACACCGTTGAATCAGTTGATGAAGCATATACCTGAAATTACCACCTTATTACATAAACGCGGATCTACGCTGCAATACCACGTAGATGCCAATCAGATTCTTCAAGAAGGCGACATTTTACTGGTTGAAGGATTGCTGGAACCTTTGCGCCGTCTTGCTAAATATTTTAAACATTTATGAAAAGTTCTGATTTAAAGCAACACAGGACGATTAACCTCAGTCCTCCGAGCTTACTGGCTTTGGGTTTTCTCGGATTAATTCTGATCGGCTCACTGCTATTGATGCTGCCTATTGCACATCATGGAGAAATCAGCTGGCTGGAGGCGATTTTTACAGCAACTTCTGCTGTGACCATTACCGGGCTATCGGTGGTGAATGTCGGTGAAGCCTATACCGTATTTGGTCAAATCGTGATTATGTTTTTGTTGCAATGCGGCGGCTTGGGTTTTATGACCTTTGCCATTCTGGCAGTGATGAGTCTGGCACCGCAACTGGGGCTAAAACAACAAGTCATGGCACAGGAGTCCATTGGACAAACTAGTCTGAAAAAAGTCAGTTTTACCATTAAAGCCGTGTTTTTATATTCTCTATTCTTTGAAGCGATCGGCACGCTGATTCTGACCTTGTCCTGGCTTAAAGAATATCAATTCACTGATGCATTATTTTATGCAGCCTTTTATAGTGTCTCCGCTTTTAATAATGGTGGATTTTCACTATTTCCAAATAGCTTGATGAGTTTTTCAGGGCAATATCTGATTACCTTTACCATCAGTATGTTGTATATCATTGGCGGTATCGGTTTTCTGGTGCTGATGGACGTCAAAGAACATAAGCGCTGGCGTAAGTTGAGTACCAACAGCAAGCTAATCCTCTCAACGATTCTGGGTCTGAACCTAAGTGCTTTTATCGTACTTTGGCTACTAGAGGCTTCCAATCCACACACCTTGGGTCTCATGAGTTTGGGCGATCAGGCCGTGAATGCCTGGTTCCATGCCACCGTTCCCCGCTCTTCAGGTTTTAATAGCTTGCCAATGGAACAAATGAGCGATGCATCCAGTCTCGTTACCATGCTGCTCATGTTTATCGGGGGCGGCTCCTTAAGTACGGCGGGCGGCATTAAGGTCGGTACGTTTATTATTGTGGTCATCAGCGTAATCAGTTTTTTAAGACGCGAAGATGAGATCCGGCTGTTTAATCACTCTATTCCTGAAAAAACTACGTTTAAAGCATTGGCCGTCGTGTGTATTACTGCAGCATTGATCATGATGGGTTTTATGAGCTTATTAATCCTGGAACCTGAGCAGGATTTTCTGGATCTGTTGTTTGAAGCCGTGTCTGCGGCCTGTACCGTCGGTTTGTCCCGAGGGGTAACAGAGGAACTACAACCTGCCAGTTTGATTATTCTAATGCTGTTAATGTTCGCAGGGCGTCTAGGGCCACTGACGCTTGCTTATTTTATTGCGACTCCGAAAAAGAGTCGTCTCAAACATCCGCCTTCAGAAATCCAGATTGGCTAATCTATCTATAAAAAAACCATGCAGCGGCATGGTTTTTTATTTTCATTCCAAGATGTTTAAAGTTGGAATCCTAGAACCAGTTCATCAAGGAAACACCTAAACCGACATACGTGGCACGATGGTTATAATCAATCAGGCTTTCTCCGTAACCATCAAAAAGCTGGAATTGGCCACGCAAACGCCCACTGATCGGGAATGACCAGTCGAACTGTACCGCTCCACGGTTTTCATCTCCACCTTTTAAGGTATGTCGTAGCATCAATGAAAAATCATGCTCCTTATAACGATAAAATGCGGTCATGTCTCCACGGCCAATATAGTTCTTGATCTCTGGATTGTTATCGTCTTCTCGCTTCTCTTCAAAGCGATACCAAGGACGAACCATCAAGGCAAAATTGTCTTTTTCAAAACCAAGATTCAGCATCACCCGATTCCAGCTACGTGATAACGGATCAGAACGACCATTGGACTGATGATTGATGGTCAATCCCAACATACGCCAATTCAGACCCAAAAGATCATAATTGGTACGGAAAATCAAACTGGCTTCGGGTTCATAGTTGGTCTCACGAAACGGACGTGATTCTTCCGAGTTATACACCTGCCAACGCGAAGACTGAGTATAACCAAGCCAGAGATCGCCATTATCTCCCAAGATATTTTCAACCGCCTTGGTCTTTAAAGACAGTTGAAACTTAGCTTCAGTTGAGGTGAGATTCTGTTTCTCTGTCTCTATATTGTTGGGATTTTCACTCTCGGGTAATTCATTCTTGTTTGATGTCCAGAAACCTGGCATCAAATACACCGGCTGATAAGAACGAATGTTCCAGGTGCCTAATTTACTTTCCGGAGAGAGTTCCCAGCGGCTATCCAGCAAAGACAGATTCGGCGTCAGCTTTGATCCTTCAGAAGCGTAAATATTGGAAACAGTCTGACCAATTTTCGCTTTTAAATTGTCGGGTTCAGGCGCAATTTCTGCTGCTGCACGACGTTCAGAAACGATTGCAGGCTTATCAGTAACCGGAATTTTAAATAAAGTATCATAACAGGCCAGACGCTCTGCACTAATTTCCAGTGCAGCACAGGCTTCAGCCGTTGCCGGCGTGGGACTGTTGACTACTGTTTCTTCCGCATTCACTTGCGTCCCAACTGCACAGCCCAGCAACACGCTCAGCTGTAGAGTTGAGCGCTTAAACGAATTAAGCGCCATCCCTTATCCTCTTTTTTTTATTTATAGAACTTGTTGAATTACAAAACCAAGCTGCTCCAGCATTTCACGTTTTGCCACTGGTGCCACAACGGCTTTCGTCGCCTGCTGCTCGACCAGATAGGTCTGTGCAACACGCTGCAAATCATCCAGTGTGACATTCAATAAACGTTCACGTAATTTTTTACGGAACGCTGGCGTACGTTGATGCAAGTAGGAATAACATGCAGTAATGGCTTCGCCTGCCGGTGAGCCTGGTTTATCCATACTGGCAATCAGCCCCAGAATGGCTTCTTCCAGTTGATGCGGCTGTTGTGGTGCATTGAGTAACCACTGAATACTCGCATCAAAATCCTGGAAGGTTTCTGCCAGACGTGGGTCACGGTAGCTGTAGAAACGGAACGAACAGGCATTGCCGTCATAGCTCGCACCACCACCATAGGCACCGCCTTTTTCACGAATGGCGCTGTGCAGGAAGCCATTACGCAAATAACCCGCTAGTACCATCAAGGCAGCAGCATCAGGGTGTGAGACTTCAACTGCCGGATAAGCAGCCGCACAGAATTGGACATTGGCTTGAATCAACCAGGCTTCGTGCTGATCATGGGTTACTTTTTCGACTTGAGTCAATGCAACCGGTGCTGGATCAACAGCAAGTTTGTCCCAGACATTCTGAATTTCTTCGATCAGATGCTCAGACTGCGGCTCTTCACAGACTAACAGGAATTGCTTTGGTGCTTGCAACAAGACCCGATGAATCCGTTTTAATTCATCAATCAGCAGATCATATTCAGCCGGATCTTTTTCGATCTTAGACACCAGCTCGATCAGCCAGTTCAATGCACCCAAACCGGTATTGTGATAATCACGCAAAGCCAATGCACTATGCTGACGTGAAGCCGTTTGCATTGCATAGCTATGTCCAGAACCAGAAATACGTGACTGCCAGCGCGTTTTACGCTGTTGTAACAGTTCAACAATACGGTCTTTCTCATCAAAACGAAGCTGTTCAAAACCGATCTTTAACAGACGAATTGCATCCAGATGATTCACCAAAGATTTGGTGGTCAACGTCAACCAGGCAGTAATTTTGTTTTTGTCATCGACTTTAGAACGCAAAGATGCGCCCATGCCCAGACCGCCACTTACCGCTGTTTGCAGTTGCTGGAACTCAAGATAATCATACTCACCCGCACCAACTTCACCCATCAGGATCGACAGCAGGTTAAAGTAAGGCGACTGCACCACTTCATCCGGAATATTGACCAGAACCTGTTGATAATAAATCCCATTGGTGCCGGCATGATACAGGTTCAACGGCGTATCAACACGGTTACAGATAATCTCACGCAACTGGCCTTGAACAATTTGCAATTCCGCAGGGACATCTTCCAGACCGACTTTCGGCAATAAGTTCAAGTCATCCGGCGTGTCCTGACGAACATTCAATGCTTCAGTCTGGGCAATAATTTCAGCTTTTTGTTCTTCAGTCAGATTCTTTCCAATTTCGGCTAGACGCGCTTTTTCATCAGCCGCTTCTTTGGCAGATTTGGTCGCATCGGGAACCAGTGTCAGTTGGACACGATGTGGGTTATCCAGCAGATGCTCTTTGATCAGATTGGAAAGCCACATCGGATCTTGCAGCTCTTCCTTAACTGCGGCAATCGCAGAATCCACATCCCAAACTTCAACCGGATCACGGTGATGAATCGCGCTGCCCAGACCGCTCAGAATCAGGCTCAAACCATACGGCGTACCATCACCATTGATTTCACGCTGATGCAATTCAATTTGATGCAGGATCGCATCGACCATGTTCTGATCAACCGGTTTAGAGGCAACATCTTCTAGAACCTTAAACACACCATTTTTAAATTCTTCTGCATGTTCAGGATTTGAACCCTGCACCGCACAGTAGAAAGTCATTTCAAAATTAGAATCATCCACGCCCATGAATGGACCTGTTGCATCTGCATAACCACACGTTTCCAGATAATGACGCAGTGGTGATGCTGAATCTTCAAGCAGAATCCCTTCAACTAAACGCATGCCCAAACGCAGTTTAATGTCACTAGCTTCCGGCAATAACCATGACAGCACATGATAGGTCTTGTCCTGTAGATCTTCGGCATCGACCGCATAGCTGTCGGTAACCGTCAATGGTGCAGTCAAACGGGTTTCAGGTGTTGGATACAGCGTCTGACCTTTTTCAAATTTGGATAATGCCAGATGTTCAAACTGCTCTTGCAATTCAAATGCTGTTTTATTGCCAAAGGTCATGAAGACTGCATTACTTGGATGGTAATGTGACTTATAGAAATCTACTAACTCTTGGTAAGTCAGGTCAGGAATATCTTTAGGATCACCACCAGAATTATAATGATAGGTGGTATGCGGATATAAATGATGCGCCAGCGTGTGATACAGCTGGTCTGAAGGCGAACTCATCGCACCTTTCATTTCATTAAAAACTACGCCTTTATAGACAGGCTCGCCATTTTCCAGCTCAATGCGAATGCCTTCCTGGGCAAAATCCAATGGATTCAGGTTCGCAGCAAATGCTGCATCCATATACACTTCGAGCAGGTTCTGGAAATCTTTACTATTTTGGGTCGCAAATGGATACGCAGTCCAGTCAGCCGCAGTAAAGGCATTCATGAAAGTATTCAATGAACGGCGAATCATCAGGAAGAATGGATCACGCACCGGGAATTTTTCTGAACCACACAGCGCAGTATGTTCCAGAATATGGGCTTCGCCTTTAGAATCCATCGGCTGGGTACGAAACGCCACCAGAAAGACATTTTCGTCGTGATTGGTCGCCAGATGATAATGCGTGGCGCCAGTCACTTTATGTTTATATTCAGACACGAAAATGTCTAAAGCTTCAACATGTTGTTGACGTACCAACTGAAACGCAGGATGTACAGTTTGAGAAATGGTTTCAGTGACATCTACAGTCATGCGATCTCCTAATGCTTTAATTAAAATAACTAAGCGCATTATAGCTTTAGTTGTTTGAATTATTCACGTTGAAAACCGAGGATTTTGATCGAATTAAGTAAACTTGATCATTTGAAAATTAAATCATCAAATTTACTTCCTGCATCTAGATGAGTATTTACAAGCTTAAGAAATCAGATATTTAAAATAGTTATAGCTTGGATTATTTTCTACAAATACATAATTCTGCTTTTGATAAAAACTGGCGGCCAGTCGGGTATCTGTTTGTAAGCATAAAGCCGAATAATGCGGACGTGCCAATTGCTCTAGGTAAGCCAAAAGCTGTTTGCCTACGCCATGCTGACGATATTTCGGATGCACATAAAAACGGCGTACACGACCAATGCGGTCTTCAATGCCGTTATCTCCCCATTGCTGGTTTAAGCCACCACAGCCAACCAGTTTCTTGCCATCATGCGCCACCACCAAATATTCATTGGCGTGGCTAAAGCAGTTTTTCCCGGTGCGATATTCTTCTATTAACTTATCTACCAAATTATAGCCTTCTTTACGTGCCAGAGTTGCCAGTGTTTCGATCTGATCCGGGAGTTGTTCGGCTGTTACAATTTTAATATTCATATACGCACACTATTTGAAATTGTTGTGAAGAATCACTGTTGCCAAGCGACTTAAAGTATCATGCCAGGAGCGATATCTCTTTATAAATAAAATGTGATCCTTAAATCAATGCTGCAGCACACCAGTGCACAAAAATAAGTCAGTTTTTAGACCAAAGATAGCTGCTGAACAAAATACAGCATTTTTGAAAAATATTTGAAAATGATTCAGCAAACTACAGCAATCCCAAGCAATCGTGTAAACTTAGGACTTTCATTTTTAATGTGATATTTGAACATGGCAACTGTTGATCTTTTTGCGATTGGTAATGCGCTGATTGACCAAGAATTTAAAGTTTCTGATGACTTTTTAACTGCACATCACTTGCAAAAAGGCACCATGCAACTTGCAGATGGTGAGACTCAGGCCACTCTTTATCAAAATCTTCAAGCGACTCAAGTGTATAAGGGTCAGGCTTCAGGCGGTTCAGCAGCCAACACTACCGTGGCATTTTCTGCGCTCGGTGGTTCTGCATTTTATGGCTGTCGTGTCGGAAATGACGAACTGGGGCACATCTACCTGAAGGGTTTGAATGATGCAGGTATTAAGACCACCACCCAATCGATCAGTGAAGGCGTAACAGGGACATGTATGGTTCTGGTCAGCCCTGATTCTGAACGTACCATGCATACCTATCTGGGTATTACGGCCGAACTGACTGATCAACAAATTGATTTCAGCGCACTAAATAGCGCGAAATGGCTATATCTCGAAGGTTATTTATCAACTTCTGACACAGCACGTCATGCGGTACAACAAGCACGTGATATTGCCCGTGCCAATGGCGTTAAAATTGCCCTAACTTTATCTGATCCTGCCATGGTGCAATACGCGCGTGCCGGTTTGGATGAAATGATTGCAGATGGTGTAGACTTGCTGTTATGTAACCAGCAAGAAGCGCTGATGTATACAGAAACAGATAATCTTGAGGCAGCCCTGCTTAAATTAAAAACAATCAGTCAGCACGTTGTCATTACATTGTCAGCTGAAGGCGCACTGATTTCGGATTATCAAAATACATTTACTGTTCCTGGCCGTAAAGTGCCTGCAGTAGATGCCAACGGTGCCGGTGATGCTTTTGCCGGGGCTTTCCTGTACGGATTGAATGCTAATTTGGGTCTTCAAGCTGCGGCTGAACTGGCGATTCTCATTTCGAGCCAGGTGGTTTCACAATTTGGTCCACGCCTGGCAGTTGAAGACTATGCGGCATTATTACAAGACTTTCAAAAGGAATGTGCTTAATGTTTAAAATTTGCATGACCGAAGACGTTCCAGAACGCGAAGCACGCTCTTTTGAGCTTCCCGATGGAGATAATATCTTTATCACACAGCGTGACGGTGCCTTCTATGCCTATCAAAACCTGTGTCCGCATTTGCAGGTCGAACTGGAATTTCTGGAAAACCAGTTTCTGGATCGCGATCAGGAATTTATTGAATGCTCCACGCATGGCGCCTTGTTTCTGGTAGAAAGCGGTGAATGCATTTCTGGGCCTTGCCAAGGTCAAGCACTTGAAAAAGTAGAGATTACCGTGCATTCTGATGGTGGAATTTACCTCTCAGAATAAGACTAAAACGGACTTCACCATGCCTGCATTTTTTCTAGACTATAACCTGATGCCTTTTCATCTGAGTTTATTGGCGATTATTCTGTTCGGTGTGGTGAAAACCATTGGTTTCTATTTTGGACTCAGACCCAGCAAGTTTCTGCAAAAAATTTCACCTTATGACTTTCAGCAGATGGATCTACTAAACGTCAAATTCTCCAAAACCTTGATTGTGTTTTTCTTCCTGATGAATTTTAGTTTTGCCGGCTATGTTTTACAGTTCCTGATCTATTCTCAGGAATTTAAATTTCTGCCTGCTTATTACCTGATTATTCCGGCTTTAATCATTGCGACTTTTTTTACTATTTTTATGATTCACTGTCTGGATCAGGTCATTCCACCTAAATATAAAAAGAACAATGTCAATTTACTTGGCCGTTTGGCGACAATTTCCAGTGGCAATGCCCGACCCGGTTTTTCTGCTCAAGCGCGGGTGCGAGATGAGTATGGGCAACTGCATTATGTACAGGTAGAACCTGAGTTTGGTGAACTCGGTTTTCAGTCGCAGATTATCCTGATTCGCATGAGAAAATCTCATTATGTTGCCAAGAAAATTTGTAAATCTAATCAGCTGTTCAGCATGAATCTAGATTAAATTCTAAATCATTTGATAGTTATTAAAAAATCCCGACAGATATCGGGATTTTTTAATGTCTATATTTATTTTTTAAGAAGTCCTGAAACCATATTCAATACATTTTGAATATCATTATTGGCTTCCTGCTTGCTGGTTTGCTCACCTTGTGGAGTAAGCGAATCAATAATCTGCGGCAAGACCTGTGAAATCGCACTATACACATCCTGCTTCGGTGCATGGGTTTGTTGTGCAACTGCTTCAACTTCCTGATCATCAAACAGGTTTTGCACCTGCTGCGGATCGACATTGGCATTTTCACCGGGGCCGGTCGACACCCAATCATCGACCTGGCTATTGAGCCCCTGTCCTTTTAGCTTGTCTAATGCACCCTGTAAACCGCCCTGTTTTTGAATCCAGGCCAGCACTAAAGGCAGTACTGCAATCAATAAGGTTTTACCAGTAGAACCACCCAATCCTGAACGAGGCTGAGCAGTACCTTGAGTACCACTACCACCGAACTGACTTATTACTGAACCTAAAATTGCCCCCAGACCATTTTGTCGAGTCTGCTGGCCGGTTTGATTTTGCTGGTTTTGAGTATTTTGATTTTGCTGAGAATTTGACTGGTTTAAATGCCCTAGCACAGACCCCAGGATATCTGCCAAGCCACCTTGTTGTGAGGACTTTTGCTGCGACTGCCCACCACCCAATGCCTGCTTTGCTAATATTTCCACAATACTACTCAGGTTTGTCATGTCCTATATCCTATGTGCATCTTAATTACAGAATACGGCCTGCCCTCATATTGTCTAGGCAAGATTGTGTTAATATTTGCAATCTTGGTTAAGCAGGTTTTCGGTTTACCAGCGAAATTTATCCCAGTTTTCCGGATTAGCCCAAAATTTGGAGTTAAACCAGTCTGGCACGTGCTTATAGGTTAAAATATTAAACTGCCACAGCGCAAAATCGGCCTCATGTGTGGTCTTGTCAATCAGCTGGGTAAATCCTAAAGCTCTCAATAACTTTTCATTTTGCAGCCGGCTGATCACCACTAGCCGTTTGGCAAACAAATCACGTAATTTCACCAGAATTTGACTCATGATCTGTTCAGACAAATGTTCTGTTTCTGCAGTATCCAGCATCACCACAGCCAAGTCATAACGTTGCTGAAAAGGCAGATTTAAAAAGTCAGATACGCTAAAATAGGACCATTGAATAGCTGGCTGAAACTGGACTTGGCTCAAGTCCTGCCCAATACAAATAGCAGTATGAATTGGCTGTTCCTGTGCGAAATCGTCTAGCATTGAAGTAATGACATTCTGCTCAGCCATAACTGCATCCTTATGATTTAAGTGAGTAATTTTTATGGAACTTCAGGGCATTTGTCATAAAATGCACGTCGGCCTCAAGGACCTTAGTGTAACTGATCAACAGATACAGCGGGCAAATGTTGAATATAAATTAATTTTAGATCGTGCAGAAATTGATCTTCCGTTTAATTTAGGCCAAGAAATCGAGATTGAATGGACCGGTAATATTTACTGCGTGTCTTGTGGCAACAAAACTTCCAAATCATTTTCGCAAGGTCACTGTTTTAAATGTTTTAAAACCAATGCTTCATGTGATATGTGCATCATGAAGCCAGAGACGTGCCATTATCATTTGGGCACTTGCCGCGAAGATGAATTTGCACAGAATGTCTGCTTCCAACCACATATTGTCTATCTGGCCAATTCCAGTGCATTAAAGGTCGGCATTACCCGTACCAGCCAAATGCCGACTCGCTGGCTTGATCAGGGTGCCTCCCAAGCCCTGCCGATTATGAAAGTGGGCTCACGTCGTCTTTCCGGAAAGCTTGAGGTCATGTTTGGTACGCAGGTTGCTGATAAAACTGACTGGCGCAAGCTACTGAAAGGTGAAGCAGAACCATTGAACCTGATTGAAGTGCGTGAACAACTGCTGGAAGAATTTGCGCCTAAAATTCAAAGCATTCGCGAAGAATTTAATCAGAATCTAGAATTTAATGAAAATATTGAAGTATTGGAAGATGAATTCGCACGAGAGTTTATTTATCCGGTAGAACAATATCCGGAAAAGATTAAATCGCATAATCTGGATAAAACTCCTGTGATTCGTGGCAAATTACAAGGCATCAAGGGCCAGTATTTAATTCTGGATACTGGCGTGATTAATATGCGCAAATATACCGGTTATCAACTGATTATTCGTGCTTAAACCATTATTTGCCTAGAAAACAAAAAACCAGCCCGCAGGCTGGTTTTTTTATACAACAATTTTATTTGATTTTTGCCTGAGATTTCAGGTAACGCGTATAGTCATCAAATTCCTGCTGACCACGAAGTTGCTGATATAACTTCACCAACTCACTACGCTGTTCTGCACTTAATACATCCACCGGATTTTTCTTCACTTCTGATACCGCAACCACAACCAGTTCATTCGGCATTTTCGCTGTGGTCACTGACCAATGGCCTGCTTTTGGTGTCGGCAGACTAAAGGCCGCACGCTGTACATCACGTTTTAGTAAACCTTCAGCACGTGTGTAAACGCCAGCATCTTCAAAGATCAAATCACCTTTCGCCACTGCTGCAGCCGGTTTGGTTTTGAACTCATCCAAAGCTTTCTGAATTTTTGCTTTTGCCAAAGCAGCTGCCTTGTCTTCAATCAACTGAGCCTTAACACGGGGTTTTGCTTCTGCCAATGTTTGTTCGCCGGCTGCATGATAATTACGCACCTTTATCCAGGCTACATCACCATTGGCTAACTGAATGCTTGATGAAGCATTACGATCACCATTTTTAACATCGTCATTAAACAATTTGACTTTGAGGTTAGCATCGCTCAGCACAGGATCACGGGTCGAAAGTGTTACACCTTGGGCTTTCTGGACTTGTACACCTTTAACTTCCTGTGTAACGACATCCAGAGAATCACTTCCTACCACCATATCATTTAGCGTATTGACCGTATCAGAGAATGCATTGGATTTTTTAGCAGCCAAGGCTTCTTCAGACAAACGTGCTTTTTGTGATTCAAAAGAAGGAACTGCAACATCTGGCGTTTGCACAGAAATGATGTGGTAACCATAATCTGTTTTCACTGGTGCAGACACCTGACCCGATTTTAAAGAACTAACCGTCTGATCAAATGCAGTACCAAATACACCTTCTTCATAAACGGCAAGCGCGCCACCTTTAGACTTAGATTCAGGGTCTTCAGAATATTGTGCTGCTGCCTGAGCAAAAGTAGTACCGGCTTTAATTTTGGCTGCAATATCGGTCGCCAGTTTTTTTGCTTCAGCATCACTACGACTGTCCGCCGTAATTAAAATATGCTTCACATCTGGTTTAACTGTCTGTTTTTGTGTTGCAACAAAGGCGGTATAGGCTTCCTGAAGCTCAGCCTCTGTAACCGCTAAACTCTCCACCTGAATATCGCTTGGCTTTAACACCACATAGTCGACATCTACACTGGTCGGCTGTTTAAATAGCGTTTTGTGTTTTTCATAATAAGCAGCAATATCTGCATCCGTCACTTTGACATCTTTTTTATAGCTGTCCAGATTAATGCTGGAAATATGAATATGACGTTGTTCAGTTTGTAAATCGGCAATCTGCTGCATTTCGACTGGGCTTACCAGTGGATAATCCAGGAAAGTCGATGACAGCATCTTCAGCGCATGATCTTTACGTAAACTTTCAATCAAAGCGCGATTGGTCATGCCAATTGATTTTAGATAATTTTCATATAAAGCATTCGAGAACTTGCCATCTTGCTGGAAAGTAGGCTGCTGAGCAATCATCTGTTCAATTTGCTGGTCACTCAGACTGATCCCTAATTCTTCAGCCTGTTGCAGCAATAAAGTACGTGCAACCAGAGTATCCATGGCTTTCTGGTCAATGAAGCTTTGATTCAGTAAAGTTTCATCCCCATTGGCATAACTGAGATATTGTTCTTTAAATGATTTGGTCAGTGACTCTAATTCTTTTTGAGATATTTCAGTCCCGTTCACTGATTTTGCCGCATCAGAGTTTCCGCTGCTAAAATATCCTTCAATACCTACAAGTGCTAACGGGGTCAAAAACAGAACGAGCAAGACTTTGCCCAACCAACCCTTAATAACTTTACGAAAAGCTTCCATAAGTATTCCAATATTTTATTTGCAAAGGATTTTAACCGAAAATACCCATTGAATGAATGTGTTAATCATCACAATTAAATTTATCAATAAAAAACGCGCCAAAGAAGGCGCGTTTCGTCGCTGGGTAAGCTTAAGCTACAGCGTCTTTTAAGCCTTTACCTGCTTTGAAGCTAGGTACTTTGCTTGCTTTGATCTCAAGAGTAGCACCAGTTTGTGGGTTACGGCCAGTACGTGCAGCGCGTTCTTTCACACCGAAAGTACCAAAACCCACTAAAGTTACTGTATCACCCGATTTTAAAGCTTCAGTAACAGAAGCAATTGTAGCATCTAAAGCTTTACCTGCGTCAGCCTTAGATAATCCCCCTTTTTCTGCAATTGCATCAATTAATTCTGATTTATTCATGAAGATTACGTCCTCTTAATATCGTTTATTTAAGGTTCAAGAATTGGTTTAACATGCCATAACGCCTTTATAGCAATGCTTTAGGTATAAACGCAATACTTAAGAACCTCTTTTTTTTCAAAAAATATGCGAAAAAAACATTGAATAATAAATAAAGTCATTTTATTTAAGTTTTTTCGGCAATTCTTCTTTCATTTTTTCTTGTTCCGCAGTCAACTGATCAACCTTGGTATGCAACTGGAGAATTAAACGTTCCAAATACTGTACATCCTTCAGTGTGACTAATCCTATACGATTCAATGAGTGATGAACAGAGTTGTCGATTAATTTTTCCACTTTGTCTTTGGTGTCTGTGACCGACTCTTTGGCTTTTTCTGAAACCTTCTCTACAGTTTGATCGGCAATATCTGCAGTTTTAGATTCAAGTTCTTCCCCGACCTTGACCAGCGAGTCAAACAGTTTATTGCCTTCCTCTTCTGCACGTGAAAATGCCCCAAGTCCAGCCAACCAGATCTGTTTGGTGTATTTACGAAAATCAAGAACCGATTTGCGCTCCGAGGCAGATTTAGACTTGGGTTTCAGCATTTTCTCATTCGAAGCTTCAGCTGAGTCTTGTGCTGTTTTTGACTTGTCCATGTGCACGGCTCCTGTTTGTTTTCTGCGCAATTATTATAAATTATTCTACAAAACCACTGCATAATAGCAAATTTAGTACTTGATAGATTTGATAAACTGTTCTACAAAGCAATTTATTTCAAGTCTAATTTGATTTAACCCTGAAATCTCTTCACAAGCAGGAAGCTTTTTCACTTTATATTTCAGGTAAGGATTGGTTGTATATGAGCGAATCGCAACAAAGTCAAAATCAACCGCATTTGTTGCTTACGATGACGTTAATTGTTTTAGAGACAATATTTACTTTCATTCTCAAGCATGATCGTGTCGTTGCATTACAGGCCAAAAAGTTTGTAGATAAAAACATCTCGATTAAAATCAATAGCTATATTCCATATTTCGACTTTTATGTGCAATTCACCCCCAATGGACTATTATTTGACCACAAAGCACCGGGCCGCATTGTCGACCTGGATGTGCGCACTACACTTCCCGATCTGATTAAAATTTTCATTTTTGGCAATCGTCGTAGCATTCGCAGCATGCGCATTGATGGCAATCAGGTTTTAAAAGATGAGTTTCGTGATCTGTTAACCGTATTCAGCTTGCCAAAAGTACTAGCCGACTGGAAACACTGGCTGTCTGATGCGCCGACGGATGAAGCGGAAATTATTGCTTCTAAAAAGCGTATTGCACCGCTTTTAAAGAAAATTGAAGAACAGCGCTCCAAGATCAATACCCTGCAAGTGGAAGTCAAACAGTATAAAAACCGCCTGAAACGGATCGAACGCCGTCAAAAGCGTATTAATATCATTTTTGGCCTGAGCAGCGTACTTTTGATTATGTTATTAGTGTATAATTGGCTGAGCATATAAATCTTTCATTCTCCAAAAATTAAATCCCACTAAGGTCTACTAAAAATAACTTGACTAATTTAGTCGGGATTCATAAAATCTACACATCTAGTCTAACCATGTGTATCGAATCATGCGCCTAACCACTCGCGGTCGCTACGCTGTGACTGCTCTACTTGATCTAGCTTTGCAGCCTTCTGAAAAAACGATAACGCTCGCTGAAATTGCAGCACGTCAAACTATTTCTGTTGCTTATCTTGAGCAGTTATTTGCGAAGCTCAAGCGTCATGGTTTAGTTTCTAGTGTTCGTGGCGCAAATGGTGGTTACCATTTAGCACGTAATGCAGATGAAATTACTGTGTTAGCAATTATTGAAGCTGTAAACGAAACAGTTGATGCGACTCGCTGTGACCATAAAGGCAATTGCCAGAATGGCGCGATGTGCTTGACTCATGATTTATGGCAGGAACTCTCCCATCACATCGCCGATTATTTAGAAAAAATCTCGCTTGCTGATCTGGTTGCACGTGACAACGTCCAGACTGTGTCATTACGCCAAAAATCAGCACCTTTAGATTCAGCCCTTTTATCGGTTACAGGTATTTGACATGAAACGTCCGATTTATCTTGATTATGCAGCTACAACTCCTGTAGATCCTCAGGTTGCTGAACGTATGATGGAATGCTTAACATTCGATGGTACCTTTGGTAATGCGGCATCTCGTTCACACGCGTATGGTTGGCAAGCAGAAGAAAAAGTTGAATATGCACGTGAACAAGTTGCGAATTTAATTAAAGCTGATCCACGTGAAATCGTATGGACTTCAGGTGCAACCGAGTCAGACAACCTTGCGCTTAAAGGTGTGGCTCATTTCTATGCATCTAAAGGTAAACATATCGTTACCTCTAAAATCGAACATAAGGCAGTTTTAGATACCTGTCGTGAGCTTGAGTCTGAAGGTTTTGAAATTACCTATATTGAGCCTCAACCTCAAACCGGTTTAATTACGCCTGAAATGGTACAGGCAGCGATCCGTCCAGACACAATTCTTGTTTCCCTGATGATGGTAAACAATGAAATCGGTACTGTGACTGATGTTGCAGCGATTGGTGAAATCACTCGCGCCAACAAGATTTTCTTCCATGTCGATGCAGCTCAGGCAGCGGGTAAAGTTGAAATTGATCTTTCAACTTTAAAAGTAGATTTGATGAGCTTCTCTGCGCATAAGATCTATGGCCCTAAAGGTATTGGCGCACTGTTTGTACGTCGTAGCCCGCGTGTACGCCTTAAAGCTGAAATGCATGGTGGCGGCCATGAACGTGGTATGCGTTCAGGTACCCTTGCGACTCACCAGATTGTAGGTATGGGTGAAGCGTTTGAACTTGCAGGCAAAAACTTGGAAGCTGAACAGACTCGTTTACGTGTACTTCGCGACAAGCTGTGGAATGGTTTACAAGGTCTTGAACAAGTGTTCCTGAACGGCCATCCAACACAAAACGTAGCGAACTACCTGAATATTAGCTTCAACTTCGTTGAAGGCGAATCATTGATGATGGCATTGAAAGATGCTGCGGTATCTTCAGGTTCGGCATGTACATCTGCAACACTTGAACCATCTTATGTACTTCGTGCATTGGGTCTTTCAGACGAACTTGCACACAGTTCGATCCGCTTCAGCTTCGGTAAATACACCACTGAAGAAGATATCGATCACGTATTGACTATCACTAAAGCTGCTGTTGAGAAGTTACGTGAACTTTCTCCGCTTTGGGATATGTATAAGGAAGGTATTGACCTTTCTAAAGTTGAGTGGGCTGAGCACTAATTTTCATTCTGAGATAGTGACAAATCCGTTGCTATCTCATTGAGAAAAGTTTTTTTACCCCCATATTTAATACTGAGGCTGACCCCGAGGTTTGGAGAAGCAACATGGCTTATAGCGAAAAAGTAATTGATCATTACGAAAACCCTCGTAATGTTGGCGTTTTAGATAAAAATGCTGAAAACGTTGGTACTGGTATGGTTGGTGCGCCAGCATGTGGTGACGTGATGCGTTTACAGATTCAGGTAAACGATGAAGGCGTGATTGAAGAAGCACGTTTCAAAACTTATGGTTGTGGTTCTGCCATTGCATCAAGTTCACTTGTGACCGAATGGCTCAAAGGTAAAACTTTGGATCAAGCTCAAGCGATCAAGAACATTGATATTGCAACTGAACTTGCACTTCCACCAGTAAAAGTACACTGCTCTGTTCTTGCTGAAGATGCAATCAAAGCAGCTGTAGAAGACTACCGTAGCAAGAAAGTTAAAGCTTAATTGTTCCACGTTTTGAAATTTTAACGGAGTTTTCATGATCCATTTAACTGAAAATGCTGCAACTCATATCAGCAATTATTTAAAAAATCGCGGTAAGGGTGAAGGCATTCGCGTTGGTGTGAAAACTTCAGGCTGTTCTGGTCTGGCCTATGTGCTCGAGTTCGTCGATGAAGTCGATACACATGACCAAGCCTTTGAGCAGTTTGGGGTTAAAGTATTCGTTGACCCGAAAAGCCTGGTTTATCTTGAAGGTATGGAGATGGACTATGTTAAAAACGGCTTGAACGAAGGCTTCGAATTTAACAACCCCAACAAAAAAGGCGAATGCGGTTGTGGTGAATCCTTCACTGTATAAACCCGGCAGTTATTCTCTTTTTGACATTAAAACAGTGTGTTTCACACTGTTTTAATTGCATTTATACAGTTACTTTTGCACATTAATCGCGGATCCCATCTCCCATGAATCATTTTGAGTTGTTCAACCTTCCTGTAGCACTCGATATTGATTTAGCGGCTTTAAAGACTGAATTTTTAAAGTTGCAGCAACAATATCACCCAGATAAAGCTGAAGACAAAGATCAGGCTCTGATTAAATCAAGTGATATCAATCAGGCATTTAAAACCTTGTCAGCGGTCGATAGCCGTGCAGCGTATTTACTGTCTCTCAAGAAACAGGATTATCACTTAGATCAGTCGATCAGTGATTTTGAATTCTTGCAGGACGCTCTGGAAATTCGTGAACAACTTGACGATGCAACTTCTGCTGAAGATTTAACTTCACTGAAAGTCGAAGTCCAGCAATGGATTGAGGGCTTGGTTCGCGAGTTCAAAATTGATTATGCGGATGAAGACTGGGCCGAAGCACGCGATACAGTGCGCAAACTACGCTTCTTCGTTAAAGTCATGGCCGATATCGACAAAGCGGAAGACCGCTTCCTGGACGATGACAGCTTTGATCTTGATGATGATTTCTAATTTTTAGTATTTAATATTTAACGTGCAAAGGATGTAACACTATGGCTCTCTTGCAAATTGCAGAACCAGGTCAATCAAGTGCACCACATGAACACCGCATTGCGATTGGTATCGATTTAGGCACCACCCACTCTTTGGTTGCCACGGTTCTTTCAGGTAAAGCCAAAGTACTTAATGACGAACAAGGTCGTGTGCTACTTCCTTCTATCGTGCATTATGCAGAACAACAGACTCAATACGGCAATGAAGCTGCGCCTTTCATTACTACTGACCCTAAAAACACCATCGTTTCTGTAAAACGTTTTATGGGTCGCTCGAAAGCTGACATCAAATTCCAGCATCCTTATGCGTTGGTTGGTGAAGCGAATGAAATGCCGGCTTTTGAAACCGCACAAGGCCGTAAGACGCCGGTTGAGATTTCTGCAGAAATTTTAAAGCAGTTGAAAGACCGCGCTGAAGCCAGTCTGCAAAATCCGGTCAATGGTGCCGTTATTACTGTTCCGGCCTACTTTGATGAAGCACAGCGTCAGGCAACCCGTGATGCTGCTCAACTTGCTGGCTTGAATGTTTTACGTTTGTTGAATGAGCCAACCGCTGCTGCTGTTGCTTATGGTCTCGATCAGGAAAGCAATCTAAGTACAGATCGCAACTATGTGATCTACGACTTGGGTGGTGGTACCTTTGACGTTTCGATTCTGCGTTTTAGTCAAGGTGTGTTTGAAGTTCTGGCAACCGGTGGCCACACTGCCCTCGGTGGTGATGACCTAGATCGTTTGATCCTGAAATGGGCCAAGAAACAACTGAATATTGACACCTTGAATGATGCAGAATATGCACATTTTGTGGTTGCAGCACGTAAAGCCAAAGAAGCTTTGTCTGATGCAGATTCAGTTCAACTCAAATTGCTTGATCAGGTATTGACGCTTGACCGTCCGACATTTGAAGAGATCATTAAAGTTGCTTTGGATAAGACCATCAGCGTATGTAAGCGTGTGATGCGTGATGCCAAGCTTGAACTGGATGACATTCAAAATGTCGTTTTGGTCGGTGGCTCAACCCGTTCTTATGCAGTACAAAAAGCCGTGCGTGAAGTATTCAATCAAGAACCACTATGCACTATTAATCCGGATGAAGTGGTTGCGATTGGCGCATCAATTACTGCGAACCAATTGATTGGCAACTCAACTGATGGCTCATTACTATTAGACGTGACGCCTCTGTCTCTTGGTCTTGAAACCATGGGCGGACTGGTTGAACGATTAATTTCGCGTAATACTGCGATTCCAGTCGCTCGTCGTCAGGAATTTACGACTTATCAAGATGGCCAGACTGCCATGTTGATTCATGTGGTTCAAGGTGAACGTGATCTGGTTGAGCATTGCCGTAGTTTAGGGCGTTTTGTCCTGCATGGCATTCCACCAATGACTGCCGGTCAGGCACGTATTGAAGTGACGTTCCAGGTCGATGCAGATGGCTTGCTGACTGTATCTGCCAAAGAAACCACCTCTGGCGTGACGGCTCAAATCGATATCAAACCATCTTATGGTTTATCGGGTGAAGATACTGAACGTCTGTTGCTAGACGGTTATAAGTTCGCTGAAGAAGATAAGAATCTTCGTCATTTGAATGAAACCAAAGTGGAAGCACAGCGTGAGCTGGAAGCACTGGTTCAGGCACTCCAAGCGGATGCCGGTCTGTTGACTGAAGATCAACTTGCAGCACTGCAAACTGCGCAAGCACAACTTGAAACTCAGCTTCAGGGTTCAGATATCAAAGCGATTGAATCTGCCGTTGAACAGCTTAAAATACATAGTGATGCTTTTGCAGCAGCACGTATGAATCAACATATTGATGCAGCTCTTAAGGGCACTAAACTCGACGACTGGTCAAACTCAAACTAATTTAAGGTAACGACTATGCCACGTATTAAAGTTCTTCCACATGCGCAGATTTGCCCCGAAGGTGCTGAGTTTGAAGTCGAACAAAATGCCAATCTTTGCGAAAGCCTGCTAAAAAATGGCATTAAAATCGAACATGCTTGCGATATGTCAGCAGCGTGTACCACCTGCCATGTAGTGGTACGCAAAGGTTTTGACAGCCTGGAAGAAATGGATGATGTTGAAGCTGACTTACTCGATCGTGCCTGGGGTTTAGAACCTGATTCACGTCTTTCTTGTCAGGTTAAACTGGACGATGAAGATCTGGAAATTGAAATTCCAAAATACACCATTAACCATGCGTCAGAAAATCACTAAGATTTTCGTTGCAGGCTAAAATAAAAAACCACGCTCATGCGTGGTTTTTTCTCTTTATAAGAAACAATTAAAGTAAATTTACATGAACTTTAAATGTGTTCAATTACTTCATCCTCAAGCTTCAATTTGACAATACCTTGTGAATTGGTCATTTTCTGCTGAGTTTCAATGCGTTTAATCATTTTTTCTAGTACATGAATCAGCTCAGGATATTCAAAGTTTTGCACTTCATCCAGATTCAGCAATAAATGAAAGCCCTTATATTCATAATCGAACCAGCGCTGATACTCGACTTTCTGAGACGCATATTTTTCCATGACCTGCCAGGTTCTTACATGTGCTTTAATGCCTTTCAAGAATATCGGCTTTTTCGGTGCACAAAGATAATCATCTTTGATCAGATTATGAGTATCTTCCGAAATCAGGATTTCATCGACTTCCGCTGCACTTTGCAAACGCGCTGCCAGATTGGCATCACGTCCTACAATGGTATAAGCCATACGATGCGTAGCCCCATAATTCCCTACGTGGCAATAACCGGTTGAAATCCCCATGCGGATATGCAGTGGCGGATAACCCATTTTAATCCAGCGTTCCCGCAGCAATTTCATTTGCTGACGCATCGCCAATGCCATTTCCATACAGTTCTTAGCATCCTGTTCCACACCTTCGGAGTTCGGATCACCAAAGAAAATCAGGATGGCATCACCCATGAATTTATCGACAGTCGCTTCATAATTTTTAGCGATTTCGGTCATATGCCGAAGATAGTCATTCAACAGGAATGCTAAATCATCTGGAATCAGAGTTTCAGATAGCTCTGTAAAGCCTTGAATATCAGAGAAAAAGATCGTCAACTTTTTACGTTTATATTCAATTTTGGCTTCAGATTCACCTTTCATAATGGATTGCCATAACTGCACGGGCGCATAGCGACTCAGCTGATTGGCAAATTCCATATAACGGTTCATCTGTTCGAAATAATGGTCTTTTTTCTGGGTCATGTATTGCACACGACCACTTTGATAAAAACTTCCGACACCAAAATAGGTAATCAGACAGATAAAGCCTAAAACGGTCAACTCACTGCTGGTCGGTTCGAAATAATTATTAAACCCAAAGACCAGAATATTGGCCAGATAAAAAAGCGTAATCCCGATCAGGCTGGCTAGAGATGCCATCATAAATGAAATTTTATTGCTGATCGCGGTATAGAGCACTGCGACCAGACCCAGCAAGGACAAGACCAAGTCCAGATGCACGGCCGCCAAAACCACCGAAATGACAATGACATCAATCAGGAAAAGAATATTACGCCGGATGTGATAATCATGACGATAGATCAGCCAGCGAGATAGTTTCGGTGTAATTAGCAAAACCAGAAACAAAAAAAATGGAACAAAAAGCTGATACTGGGTATCTGGTTCAGTGTAATGAAAGACGACCAGAACCACAGACAGCATGATGTATCCCATCATGCGATGGAAATACTCAAACTGATGGGGTTCTTTTTGAATCCAGTCGTCTAATTGCACTCACTCCCTCCCTGAAGTCCGCAACTGTTCATGGTTCTCGGAATGCCTTGGCTGATTAGTCCATGCGCCAGTCAAATGGCATGTCGCCCTGACCACGTAAAGCCAGCATTAAGGTTTGACGCATATGTGCCAATACTTCACTGCTATAAGGAACAGCAGGTGTACCCCAAACAGGCTTCGGCCATGCAACGTCGTTCTGATAACGAACTACATGATGAAAATGCAATTGCGGCACCATATTACCCAGCGCTGCTACATTCATTTTATCTGCACGGAAAACACGTGCCAGCTGGCTTGATAACCAGCTTGACTCTCTTAAAAACTGCTCTTGGTCAGCTTGACTCAATTCATATAATTCAGAGACACCCGGCACACGTGGAATCAGAATGAGCCAGGGAAATTGCATATCATTCATCAAACGACATGTTGACAAAGGAAAGTCGCCTACAAAAAACGTATCTTGAGCAAGTTGTGGATGCAAACTAAACATATCTTTATAAATGATGCAAAATTAGAATGATGGCTAATACTAACATATCCAACTGAAGCTGAATATTGAAAGCAATGTGTTTAAAGACAAATTCTCATGATTTGTTGCGAAGCACATCACAACAATTACTGTAAACAATTCATTAAAAAAATCAAGCCTGTTGTTCCTGCAAACTTCATTGGAAAATGAAATCCAAACTGAATTTTCAGGCTGATTTAATCGAATAAAATCAGTGCAATTCTTTAAGCAGACTGTCCAGTAAATCCTGTATAAACTGAATCCGCTTTTGATAGTCTTCCAGCATGACCATGACTTTTAGACGTTGACCGCCATCCATCCGGAAATAGGTCGGATGTTTCTGCATCATCTGGATAATCGTCATGGCTTGAACCGGAGTATCCGGTGCAAATTCAATATGCCCACCCTGACTGCTGATATCAATTTTAGTAATACCAAGCTGCTCGGCTTTCAATCGAATCTGATGTACAGCAAAGAGCTGTTTGACCGGTTGCGGCGGTATACCAAAACGATCGATCAATTCCATCCGGATATTGTCCAGTTTTTCCTGGGTATCAGTATTACTGATGCGTTTATAGAACAACAGACGTTGATGCACATCACCCAGATATTCATCTGGAATCAACGCTGGCATATGCAGGGTAATTTCGGCAGTCAATGACAATGGTGCATCGAAGTTTGGCGTTTTGCCTTTTTGAATGGCTTTGGTGGCTTTTTCCAGCATTTCCATATACAGGCTATAACCAATAGCCTGCATCGAACCACTCTGCTGCTCACCTAGTAACTCACCTGCGCCGCGAATTTCCAGATCTTCGGTTGCCAGCATAAAACCGGCACCCAAGGTCGAAGCACGCTGAATGGCATCCAGACGTTTTTCTGCATCACCTTTTAAGGCTTTTAAAGACGGCACCATTAAGTAGGCATAAGCCTGATGGTGTGAGCGTCCTACACGTCCGCGTAGCTGATGTAATTGTGCCAGGCCCAGCTTGTCAGCACGTTCAATCAGAATGGTATTGGCATTCGGAACATCAATCCCGGTTTCAATAATGGTCGAACATACCAGAACATTGTATTCCTTGTGATAGAACTGCTGCATCACCTGCTCCAGTTCACGTTCACGCATCTGCCCGTGGGCCACAATCACCCGCGCTTCCGGCACCAGTTTACGGATATGCTCGGCGGCACGATCGATTGTATCAACTTCATTATGCAGAAAATAAACCTGACCACCGCGCAGCAATTCACGCAGAATCGCTTCTTTAATGGTGTCATCGGTATGTTCCTGCACAAAGGTTTTCACCGCAAGACGGCGTGCCGGCGGTGTGGCGATAATCGACAGATCACGCATGCCACTAAAGGCCATATTCAGTGTCCGTGGAATTGGAGTTGCAGTCAGTGTCAGCATGTCGACATCGGCACGCATCGCCTTGATTCGTTCCTTGTCGCGCACCCCGAAACGATGCTCTTCATCGACAATCATCAAGCCAAGATTCTTAAACTGAACATTTTCCTGCAAAATCTTATGTGTACCAATCACAATATCGACTTTACCTTCAATCAGGTCGTCAATGGTCTTGGTATGTGCTTTGGAAGAGCCGAAACGTGACAGCACTTCAATCCGGACTGGCCAGTCGGCGAAGCGGTCTTTGAATGAATCATAATGCTGCTGTGCCAGCAAAGTGGTCGGTACCAGAATCGCCACCTGCCGGTTATTCTGTACTGCAACAAATGCGGCACGCATTGCGACTTCTGTTTTACCAAACCCGACATCACCACACACCAGACGATCCATCGGCTTGGCCTGCTGCATGTCATGCAACGTCGCTTCAATCGCATTGGCCTGATCCAGTGTTTCTTCATAGGCAAAGCCACTGGCAAATTGCATATACAGGCTTTGATCGATTTCAAAACTGATCCCGGGCTTGGAAGAACGCCGTGCCTGAATATGCAGCAATTCGGCCGCGACATCGTGAATCTGTTCCAGCGCTTTACGTTTGGCTTTATTCCATGCGTCCGTACCCAGTTTATGCAAAGGTGCCAGATCCGGATCACCACCACTGTACCGGCTGATTAAGTGTAGATTGGTCACCGGCACATAGACTTTGGCGGCATCCGCATAATCCAGCTGCAAAAATTCGTGATCCTGATCATCAATACTTAGGGTGACCAGACCGGCATAACGTCCGACCCCATAATCGATATGTACCACAGGCGCGCCCATGGTCAGCTCAGTTAGACTTCGGATCAGAAACTCTTCGGAAACTTCCTGTTGACGTTTGCGACGGCGCTGTACCACGCGATGTTCATACAGCTGATTTTCAGAAATTACGCTGACACGATCGGTCAATACCAGACCACGCTCTAAAGGCGCATTGGTAATGGCAATTGCATACAGAGATTGAATAAAACTATCAAAATTTTCAACCGTGGGGATATCACCCAGACTTGGCCTTAAGGCATCTTTAAGACTTTCCCGGCGTCCAGCACTTTCAGCCACTAGCAATACCGGATGATTAGCCTGATCAATATATTTTTTGATTTCATGAAACGGTTTTTCACGTTTCGGATCTACGGGCAGACGCGGTGGCAACTGGGTATCAAGATTCAATACCCCAGCTTTTTGATCAAAAGATGTTTGTGCGGCAATGATGCGTGCAAACTGGTTCAGCTGCTCCAGCACCTGATTGGTCTGAAAAAACAGGCTTTCAGGCGGCATGATCGGTTGGTCGACATTGTGGCGACGATCTTCATAACGGCGCACCACATCTTGCCAAAACTGGCTGAGACTTTCGTCCAGAGCCTTATCTGTAATGACAATGCCATTCTTCGGTAGGTACGAAATCAGTGAACTTTGGCCTTGCATGGCTTCCGCGCTGAAAAACAAGGGCAAATAAAACTCGATTCCCGGCGAGACTATGCCATCCATCACATCCTGATAGATCGGGTTTTTCTTTGGATTCGCGGTCGGGAAAAATTCGGCATAGCGGTCACGGAAAGTGGCACGACCTTCCTTGAGCGGAAATTCCTGTGCCGGCAATACGGTAAACTGCTGCAAACTTTGCGTGGTGCGCTGAGTTTCGGCATCGAAAAATTTCAGGCTTTCAATTTCATCATCAAACAGGTCAATCCGAATCGGTGCTTCCTGTCCCGATGCGTAGATATCCATGATACTGCCGCGTACCGCGAATTCACCTGGATCATAGACGGTATCGACCAGATGATAACCGGCCTGAATCAACTTTTTCTTTTGTTGTTCCAGATCAAATTTCTGACCGACATGAATATCGAAATGCTCACCCAGAATCCATGAGGTCGGCGCCACACGTTGTGCCAAAGTTGAGGCGGACAGCAACAGTACGCCAGTTTTTGGCATATTGGATAAGATTGCCAGACGTTCCGAGACAATATCCTGATGGGGGGAGAGACGGTCATAAGGCAAGATTTCCCAATCTGGAAAAATCGTGGGTTTAACCCCATAAAATTCCAGTTCACTTTCCAGTTGACCCAAATGCTGATTATTACGTGCAATCACGATAAATAAACGCGATTGCTGCTGCACGATTTCTTTGAGCAACAATGCCGTCGAGGAACCTTGCAGATTGCCTAACCAGCGTTTCTCGCCTGCTTTGAGTTGTGGTAAATTGAGTTGGGAAATTTCTTGTTGGAACATGGATATAGCTTTAAAGTCTAAATAACCTGAGGCTTATACTAGCACGATGATCTCAGGATATTTTGTTATTTTTATGCAGTCTTGCCACATCCATACGCTTCGATTTCAAGCCACTTTTAACACTTATTTTTTCTCTCGCAGAAAGTTACGATAATAATCATTTAACTTCTTGAGGATCATTTTAAATTGCAGCAGGTTCTCTTCGGTATTTCCCAAAGTCACATTAAAACGCTGATGGGCAATTTCCAGATCAATCTTTTCATTGATCAGCATCGCGGTGTCGTATAAAGCTTTTAAATCATCAAACTGTTTTAGACGGCGATTGGACAAATATTCTAAGCGTGTGGTCAGTTCCTGATTTAAATCAATGCCATCCACGATATAACCTGTGCCTTCGACATGCTGGATATTCTGCTCGTCTAAATATAGCTGTGCAGCAGTCGGTTTATTAGTTTTAAATAATGCACTGATTTTATCAAACATCGCCATTTACCCAGCCAAATAAAGTTCAGACCCTAGTCTAGATGAAAATGCCTCAAATCCACATATCGAACTTGAGGCAAATTGTCAAAATCACAACGATCAGTTGATTTGAGCTGTTTCAAGACAATTTATGCTATCAAGAAACCTGTTCGAGCTGACTCTCTGCTACAGGTATTTCAGACACCAGATTTTCAAATGCAAAAATCTCTTCTAATTGCGCTTCACTCAATAAGCCTAACTCTAATACCACCTGTGGCACGGTTTTATTTTCCCACATACATTGTTTGCCGATTTCATCACACTTGGCATGTCCCAGAATCGGTTCAAGCAAGGTCACAATCCCGACACTGCGCATGACGGAACTTAAGCAAATCTGTTCATTGGCCTGAATACCAGCAATACATTTCTGATTCAGGGTTTGCATGCCTTGGGTCAATAATTGAATTGATTCATTCATCGCCACGGCAATCACAGGTTCCATGACATTCAATTGTAACTGCCCGGCTTCCGCAGCCATAGTAATGGTTAAGTCATTACCAATCACCCGGAATGCAATCTGATTCACAACTTCTGGAATTACCGGATTGATTTTTGCCGGCATGATCGAAGAACCTGCCTGTAACTCAGGTAAGCGAATTTCAGCTAACCCTGTACGCGGCCCCGAGCTGAGCAAGCGCAAGTCATTACAGATTTTGGACAATTTCACTGCCAGACGTTTTAAACTGCTCGACAAGATAATAAAGACGCCACAATCGCTGGTCGCCTCGACATAATCTGCTGCACCTTTTAAAGGTAAACCTGTCAGGTGCGCCAAGATTTCCACCACCCGCTTGGCATAGCCCGGCGGTGTATTCACCCCGGTCCCAATGGCGGTGGCGCCTAAATTGACTTCCAGCAATAACTGTCGCATCTGTCCAATCAGCTTCAGGTCTTCTTTTAATAAGGTGGCAAATGCCCGGAATTCCTGTTCCATGGTCATCGGCACGGCATCTTGTAACTGGGTACGTCCCATCTTGATGACATATTCAAATTCGGCAGCTTTATGATCGATACAGTCAATCAATGCTTTAAGCACGCTCAATAACTCATCCAGACTGCTATAGGTCGCCAGACGCAAAGCCGTTGGATAGACATCATTGGTCGATTGCGAGGTATTGACGTGATCATTCGGATGCAGAATGTGATAATCACCTTTCTGATGGCCCGACATTTCTAGGGCAATATTGGCAATCACCTCATTGGTATTCATATTGATGGAGGTTCCGGCACCGCCCTGATAAGGATCGAGTGGAAATGCCGTTTGCCACGCTTCCGGATGCTGAATCAATTCATCACAAGCTTTCTGAATGGCAGTACTGGTCTGCTCGGACAATTTTTGAAAGTGCAGATTGGCTTGTGCCGAAGCTTTTTTCACTTGGGCCAAAGCACGAATAAAGTGCGTTTGTTGCCCCACCGCCAATCCAGAAATCTTAAAATTTTCGATGGCACGTAAGGTATGAATCCCATAATAGCTATGCAACGGGATTTGTTTTTCCCCCAATAAATCACGTTCAATGCGGGTCGGTTCGATTTGAAGCATATTGTCCACTAAAAAATACTCTTGGCGATGCACCGTATTTGGTGTGACATTAATATGAGCAAACAAATACAGGCCTAATAGGAAGACTTTAACCTAGATTTGCTACGATTTATTACCAATACGCTAAAGCTGTGAGTTTTGTAAGATTGTGTAAGCAATTGGCTAAGATTCAAATATTTTCATTATTTATTCAAAATTTCCACTTTTCCCCTGAATTCGACGTCGTATTGCCTTTTATCCGCTCAAGTTATTCCTAATTCAATTTCAGTGAATTACTACTCTATTTACAATAGGTATACATAAAAGCTGTGTAATTGTTACAGAGTGTAATTTTTAAACCATGCTTGAATCACCTCCTTGCAATCTCAGTACAAAAAATCATCTTGGACGATGATTTCCATATTTACAGGATGACCTGCCCATGACTTCTTTAAACCCCACCCTGATTACTTTCATGTTTTATATTATCGCCATGATTGCAATCGGTTTATATGCTTATCGTGCCACCTCCAATTTTGACGAATATATTCTAGGTGGACGGAGTCTGGGCAGTGTCGTCACTGCACTTTCGGCGGGCGCATCGGATATGAGTGGCTGGCTGTTGATGGGTCTTCCAGGAGCCATTTACTTGTCTGGTCTGTCAGAAGTCTGGATTGCGATCGGTTTGATTATCGGTGCATGGCTGAACTGGTTACTCGTGGCAGGTCGACTGCGCGCCCATACTGAATATCAGAACAATGCTCTAACCTTGCCGGATTATTTCACTAGCCGTTTTTCCGATCGTAAACGTATTTTACGGGTCTTGTCTGCCTTGGTGATTCTGGTGTTCTTTGCAATTTATTGTGCCTCAGGCATGGTCGCAGGTGCACGACTGTTTGAAAGCCTGTTTGGCTGGGATTACACCACAGCGCTTGTGATTGGTGCGATGGCGACGATTCTTTATGTTTGTATTGGTGGCTTTTTGGCGATCAGCTGGACAGATACATTCCAAGCCGGTTTGATGATTTTTGCCTTATTGCTGACTCCGATCATTACCTTCTTGGCTCTGGGCGACAACAGCCAGCAAGTGAGTGTCATCCTTGAATCGGCTCGCCCACATGCTTCAAGCATGCTTGAAGGTTTAAGCACCGTTGCGATTATTTCCAGTCTGGCTTGGGGCTTGGGTTATTTTGGTCAGCCGCATATTCTGGTGCGTTTTATGGCAGCAGATTCGGTCAAAACCATTCCTGCTGCACGCCGTATTGGCATGACCTGGATGATTCTATGCCTAGGCGGTGCAGTGGCTGCCGGTTATATCGGTATTGCCTACTTCAGTGTCAATCCCGCATTGGCTTCGGTGGTGAATCAAAACCCTGAAACGGTATTTATGGAGTTGACCAAAATCCTGTTTAATCCATGGATTGCCGGAATCATTCTGGCTGCTATCTTGGCGGCAATTATGAGCACCTTGAGCTGTCAGCTTCTGGTCTGCTCAACCACCCTGACCGAAGATTTATATAAGAGTTTCCTGCGTAAAAATGCTTCACAAAAAGAACTGATCTGGGTCGGTCGCGGCATGGTCTTGGTGATTGCCCTAATTGCCATTTCACTGGCGATTAATCCGAACAGTAAGGTTTTGGGTCTGGTGGCTTATGCCTGGGCGGGCTTTGGTGCTGCATTTGGCCCGCTGATTATCTTGTCGCTATTCTGGAAACGAATGACCCTCAACGGCGCAATTGTGGGTATGGTGGTTGGTGCCATGACTGTAATTGTCTGGAAAAATTATATGGGTGATACCGGTCTGTATGAGATCATTCCAGGCTTTATTCTGGCCACCCTCAGCATTATCATCGTCAGCCTGCTGGATAAAGCACCGAGTGCTGATGTGGTCAAACGCTTTGAAATGGCTAAAGCCGAGTATCAAAAAGAAATGGCAGAAATGAAAAAATAATCACCTTTTTTCTTGCACATAAAAGGGACTTAATCGTCCCTTTTATGTTTCTTAGATTCACAAATGAAGTTCTTGAAAATTACTTGGCTTTTCCCGGCATTTTCAGATGGATCTGCTGACTTTCTTTAATCACTTCCATCACCGGATAACTGCGCGTTTCTTTAATTCCGGGCAATTGCCACAAGATCTGACCAGAGATTTTCCGGAACTCATCCATATTGGCACAGCGGATTTTTACCACGAAATCAAACCCGCCACTGATCATATGACACTCGATAATTTCAGGAATCTGCCGCACAGCATGGGAAAATTCATCTAAAACATTCGGCGTGGTTTTATCCAATAAAATTTCAACAAAGACCACAAAACCATTATTCAACATGACTGGATTGAGGCGCGCTTCATAGCCCACAATAAAACCTTCCCGGGTCAGCTTTTGTACACGCGCCAAGGCTGCTGTAGGCGACAAATTGACCAGTTCAGCCAGTTTGATATTGGATAGCTTGGCATCGGATTGCAATAAACCCAGTATACGAATATCTATACGGTCAAGGTTCAAATAAGGACTTGGCATTAGAATTATTCTCTAAAAAAAGCGAAAACTATAGTGAGATATTCGTCAAATATTCTGTGATTATAGATTAAAACTCATTCACCTCAAAGAACTGATTGACGCAGTACAGGAAGTCACTATGCCAACCACTCTCCGCCCAGATTCAATTTTAGATTCAGCCCAGCACTCAAATTATATTGCTGAATTTAAACACAAAAACCAATACGAAGAACGTATTAATACGGTATGGCGTCGTGCAGAAACTGAATGCGTCGAAGAGTTATTGGCCCATAGTGAAATTTCTTCCGAGATGAGTGACAAGATTCAGGCGCTTGCCTTTGATCTCGCACATTCCTTACGTGAACGCAAAAGTTCCACTGGGAAAGCCGGTATTGTCCAAGGCTTATTGCAGGAATTTTCTTTATCTTCTCAGGAAGGCATTGCCCTGATGTGTCTGGCAGAAGCCTTACTGCGGATTCCGGACAAAGCCACACGTGACCTGCTGATCCGTGACAAAATCAATCAAGGTAACTGGAAAGAACATTTGGGCCAGAGCCAATTGATGTTTGTGAATGCAGCAGCCTGGGGACTGATGCTGACCGGCAAGCTGATGGAAACCCCACAGCAAAAAAGCCTGTCTAGCTTATTGACCGGTCTTTTGGCACGCAGTGGCCGCGGGATTATCCGTAAGGCTGTCGATGTTGCCATGCGCATGATGGGCGAGCAGTTTGTCACGGGTGAAACCATTGATGAAGCCCTGAAAAATGCCGAACCGTTGGAAGAAAAAGGCTTTCGCTATTCCTATGACATGCTGGGTGAAGCAGCACTGACCGATCCGGATGCTGAACGTTATTATCAGGATTATCAGCAAGCCATTCATGCCATTGGTCAATCTTCGCAGGATAAGGATGTTTATGACGGGCCTGGCATTTCTATCAAACTCTCTGCGCTGCACCCCCGTTATCAGCGTTCGCAAATGGATCGCGTGCATGATGAGCTCTATGCAAAAGTACTGAAACTCGCGGTCTTGGCCAAGCAATACAATATTGGTTTAAATATCGATGCTGAAGAAAGTGATCGCCTTGAGATTTCACTTGAACTGTTAGAACGCCTGTGTTTTGAACCACAATTACAGGACTGGAAAGGCATTGGCTTTGTGATTCAGGCCTATCAGAAACGCTGCTTCTATGTAGTGGATTACATCATTGATCTGGCGAAGCGCAGCCAGAAACGCTTGATGATTCGTCTGGTCAAAGGCGCATATTGGGACAGCGAAATCAAGAAAGCCCAAATTGATGGAATGTCAGATTATCCGGTATTTACTCGTAAGGTGCATACGGATCTGTCTTATATTGCTTGTGCGCGTAAGCTGTTGGCTGAACCGGATTATATCTACCCACAATTTGCCACTCACAATGCACAAACGGTAGCGACGATCTATCAGCTGGCACAACCTGAGCAGTATTATGCCGGCCAATATGAGTTCCAATGTCTGCATGGCATGGGCGAACCACTGTATGAAAATGTCGTGGGCGATCCATCGAAAAATAAACTCGGTGTACCATGCCGGATCTATGCGCCAGTCGGCAATCATGAAACCTTGCTGGCTTATCTGGTGCGCCGCTTACTGGAAAATGGTGCCAATACCTCCTTCGTCAATCGTATTGCTGACAAAACCTTGAAAATTGAAGATTTGATTGAAAATCCACAGCAAACCATTTTAAAGGCGTCAAAACAGGAAAGCGTATTGGGTGCCAAGCATCCGCATATTCCCTATCCGCAAGATCTTTATGCCGATGAACGATTGAACTCTTCAGGACTCGATTTGGCCAATGATGCTGAACTCAGTATTTTAAATGAAGTCGCATCCAGTCTGGCAAATACGCAATTTCAGTCAGCTGCTATGGGAACGGCATTTAGCAGCGTGGATACGCCCCATGCAGTTCCAGTGATCAATCCAGCACACCATCAGGATGTGGTCGGCACAGTCTATGAAGCAACTTCTGAACAGGCTGAAATTGCACTCACTCAAGCAGTTAATGCACAAAGTTTCTGGGCCAATCTGCCAAAAAATGAGCGTGCTGCCTGCCTGAATAAAGCCGCAGAACTGATGGAACAGCGTTTGCTTCCGCTCATGGTTCTTCTTTCTCGCGAAGCAGGTAAAACCTATGCCAATGCGATTGCCGAAGTACGTGAGGCGGTAGATTTCTTGCGTTACTATGCAGCTCAAGTTTTGGATCTCAGTGACAATGTACAGATCCAGCCTTTAGGTACTGTACTATGTATCAGTCCATGGAACTTCCCGCTGGCGATTTTTACCGGTCAGATTTCAGCAGCGCTGGTCGCTGGCAATACCGTGATTGCCAAACCGGCTGAACAAACACCGCTCATTGCAGCACAAGCCGTACAGATTTTATGGGAAGCCGGCATTCCGCAGGATGTGTTACAGCTATTGCCGGGCCGTGGTGAAACCATTGGTGCACAGCTCAGTGCAGATCCACGTATTCAGGGCATCATGTTTACCGGTTCCACCGAGGTCGCCCAAATTCTACAAAAAACCGTGGCAGAACGAATAAACCAGTTTGGAGAAAGCGTCACCCTGATTGCTGAAACTGGTGGTCAAAATGCCATGATTGTGGATTCATCTGCATTGACTGAACAGGTGGTGTTGGATGTTGTGAGCTCTGCCTATGACAGTGCCGGTCAGCGCTGTTCTGCCCTGCGTGTCCTCTGTGTTCAGGAAGATAATCTGGAGGCCGTACGCAGCATGCTCAAAGGTGCGATGCAACAGTTGCGCGTTGGCAATCCGGTCTTGCTGAAAACCGATATTGGTCCAGTGATTGATGCAGAAGCCCAGCAAAATATCCAAAAGCATATCGAGCAGATGCGCAGCAAAGGTCATACAGTTCATCAGTTGATGTTTAATCAGGACCAGACTGAATTAACTCCAGGAACATTCATTGCACCAACCCTGATTGAACTTCCAAATCTGGATGATCTGGAACGTGAAGTGTTTGGCCCGGTACTGCATCTGATCAGCTATAAATATGGCGAACTGGAACAGTTGTTAGATCAGATCAACAGCAAGGGTTATGGCCTGACCATGGGCTTGCACACGCGTATTGATGAAACCATGCAAACCGTGATTGCACGAGCGGAAGTCGGCAACCTGTATATCAACCGCAATATCGTTGGTGCGGTCGTGGGCGTCCAGCCTTTTGGTGGTGAAGGTCTGTCCGGCACCGGCCCGAAAGCGGGTGGCCCGTTGTATATCTATCGTTTAATGCATCAAGTATCCGAGAAAAAACTGGCTCAGCCTTATGCAGCTCAAGCTGAGCCAGCACTTGTTGAACATAAACTTGTTCAGGAGTTTAAAGCCTGGGTAGCTAAAACTTTCCCAACTTTATCTTTAAAAGCGCCTATGCAAATTGCGACTGGTCAAAGCTTTAGCCTGCAAGGCCCAACTGGCGAGGAAAATCAATACATGATCTTGCCACGTGAAAGCGTTCTCTCGTTAGCACATAGGGATCAAGACCAGATTCAGCAAATTCTGGCGATTTTATCGGTTGGCAGTCGTCCTGCGGTACTGGCAAACAATACTTTTATTCTGAAATATTTACCAACCATGCCAGCCGCGGTTAGCAAGCAATTTAAAGTGGTCCGGGATATTGAAACAGGTGTATTTGAGGCCGTCCTGCATCATGGTGACACTACTGAACTGATTGACTTGCAGAAACGCATTGCAACACGCCAAGGTCCAATTATTGGTATCACCCATTTAAGTTCGGGCAACTATGATATTCCGGTCGAGCGATTTGTGATTGAACGCGCGATCAGTATCAATACGGCGGCGGCAGGCGGCAATGCCAGCTTGATGACGATGGATAATCTCTAAATCAGTCCAATCATCTCAGCATTTTTAGCTTAAATCTTTCCTCTTTATGGCCAAACCTCTCTCCTCAGAAGGTTTGGTCTTTTTTATGCAGCTTTTAAAGCGGCTTGACTACAATAGGCTTAGGCAGATCGGCAATTTTTTGCTACCATTTGCGCTTTAAAATATTTGCGATTTCTTACTGCATATGACTTCATCTTATCAGCAACAACTTGAAGCCAAAATTGAACGCATCAGCGCTCAGTTTGCCGAATATCAACCACCTGCTTTAGAAGTATTCCAGTCTCCTGAAAAATATTTCCGCATGCGTGCTGAATTCCGGATCTGGCATACTGAAGATGATCTGTTTTATGCCATGTTCGAACGTGACGAGAACAACAATAAAAAAGTCATTCGTATTGATGAATTTCCAATTGCAGACCGCAGCATTAATGACTTGATGCCACAATTACTTGAAGCATTCAAGGCAGATGCCAATCTGGGTCATCGTCTATTTGAAGTCCATTTTCTGGCGACTTTAAGTGGCCAAGTCCTAGTTTCCCTGATTTATCACCGCAAGCTGGATGAAAGCTGGGAACCTGCAGCAAAAGCACTGGCGGAAAAACTGAATATTAAACTGATTGGCCGAAGCCGTGGCCAGAAATTCGTCCTGACTGATGAATATGTGGTGGAAGAACTGTCTGTTTTTGATCGTCACTATAAATATAAGCAGATCGAAAGCAGCTTCACCCAGCCCAATGCACAAGTTTGTCAAAAAATGCTGGAATGGGCATGTGATGCAGCGGAACAATCAGATAAAGATTTGCTGGAACTCTACTGTGGCAATGGGAACTTTACCCTGCCGCTTTCGACCAAATTCCGCCGTGTTTTGGCCACTGAATTAGCCAAATCTTCAGTTTATGCAGCTGAGTGGAATATTGAGCAGAACCAGATTGAAAATATTCAGGTTGCGCGTCTGTCTGCCGAAGAATTCACTCAAGCCTATAATGGCGAACGTGTTTTCCGTCGTTTGCAGGAAGCACAAATTGACATTTCGACTTATGATTTTGATACGGTATTTGTCGATCCACCGCGTGCTGGTATTGATGATGAAACGCTGAAACTGTTACAGCGTTTCCAGCGTATTATTTACATTTCTTGTAATCCAAATACCTTATATGACAATCTGAAACAGTTGTCTCAAACGCATAGAATCAGCAAGTTCGCCATGTTTGACCAGTTCCCGTATACACATCATGTTGAAACGGGTGTATTGTTGGAAAAAGTATAAAGAATTTGTTTCAATTTATTATATTGTTACAAAAATGGAGCTTTTTGAAGCTCCATTTTTTATACTATAAATCATGTATTTAATAATAAATATTGACTTGTACAGCAAGAAATATCGTTAGACCTTTAGGCTTCAATCGGAAATTTTCTAGCCTGACTGCTGCTTTTATCACATAGGTCCTATTGCTTTATTTATTTAATTGGCTATATTTCACTCTATGTTAGGTTGTTGTATGAAGGCTCTATGAGTTTTTGGCAAAAGTTGTTTTCTCATGAACAACACAATGAACACAAGAATCAAATTGCTTGTGTTGAAAATGATTGCTCTTGCAAGACAAATGAACAGCTTCTTGAAGCACTTTCTAAAGCTACTGATGAAGAAATCATCATCGGAATTAAAAAGGTTCTTGTATCTCGCGGCTATAGCCGCAAAGAACTGAATGAACTTCAGCACTTGCCATTGCAGTAATCGGCCAAGGTTACAGCCGTATAAAGAAAGCACTTGCGTAGTCAGGTGCTTTTTTTATGCTTGAAAGTTTAGTTTAAGGGTTTGGTCTTCTCTATTTCAGCATAGTTTATTAACTTCAACTTTAAAAGCTTCAGGGATCAGGCAGAAAATGTTGAATGACTTCCTTGATCCATGCTTGTGATTTTGCAGAAATTTTAGTACTTGCTTAGGCTATTTAAAACCTTTATCAGAAGAATATGTTCTAAATTCTGCTCTCTTCTAGCTCCTTTAAAACTTGGCTTAATAACTCTTCAATTCTGATCTGAAACTCAGGCAAGGCATCGATTAATTTAGCAAAACACAGTACACTTCCTATTAAACGACAATGCTTTTTTAAATGGCTTAATTCTGATATGCAACAGACTAAACGGTTTCCCATAGGCGCACATCTTATGGTTAAACATTTCGGTTATACCCATCATGGGATTTACGCCGGACGTGGTCGTGTCATTCATTATTCCGGCTTTGCGCATTTATTCAAGAAACGCCCGATTGAAATAACTTCTATTGAAAAATTCAGTCATGGCAAACCAATTCATATGCAACATTATGACTCGGCAAAATATAAAGGTCGTAAAGTGGTGCGCCGCATGCGGTCCAGAATGCATGAAAACAACTATCATCTGATTATTAATAATTGCGAACATTTGTGTACCTGGGCGATTACCGGTGTGGAAAGTAGCCCGCAAGTAATTTATATGATGAATCGCCTGACCACGATTGGTTATATCAGCTCGATGATGAGTTTTATGAACAGCATGTTCCTGACCCTGACCACGACCAGTTTCGCATTGGCGCTGTACATCAAGAAAAAACTCAGAGATAAAGCCAATCTGCGTTTGCAACAATACCGTGAATTGCAAGATCAGGCTAAAACCAAAGTGTCAGACCTGACCAATCTTAAACATCGTTAATTTAAAGCTCAGCCTGCCGATGATTTTTTGTGAGCAAGAAATTTTAAGTTCGTGTTTTACATTTTGATGATGTTGATAAGGAATCAAGTCAAATAGCCTTTTCTGGCTTGAATTGCCTCAGGTAGTGCTTTACCTAAAGAACTTAGGGTTTCCCGCTCGACCAGTCGCACAATTGAATCTAGCGGCAGATCGTTGTCCTGCAAGCCAAAGGGCTCTTCCAGTTCCGCACTGAGTTCATCCAGCCCGAGTAGCATATAGGCAATCAATCCAACCAGAATTGGTGTCCACAGGCCTAAATTTGCCTGCAAACTGAAAGGCAGGATAAAGCAAAAAGAATAAACCGCACGATGTAACAATACCGAATAAGAAAATGGTAATGGCGTGGACAAAATCCGGTCACAACCAGCCTGAATATCTCCCAAAGCCACAGTGTGCTGATTCAGGTTATTATAAATAATATCGCTGATCTTGCCCTGCTTATATTGCTGCACCAGCTCTTTTTGCATCTGTTCCAGCACCCATTGGGATGGATTGATTTGCATGGGCAATTGCTCAAATGACTTGGGTTCAAAACCGGCAGTGGCTTCATAAGCCTGAATACTGGGCGTTTGCTGTCTCAGCCGATCACGTAATAGATGGGTAAACAGCATCATGCGATATAGCAAAACTTCACGGATTTGATCATCTAGCACATGGCTGTCACGGCATAAATGACGCGTGGTTGCAATCAACGCACCCCAAAGCTTGCGCCCTTCCCACCAGCGATCATAGCAGGCCGTATTTCTAAAACTCAGAAAGATCGAAAGAATGACACCAAAAATGGTAAAGCCAATTGCCGGGACAGCAGGAAGGCTCACGAAATGCGCCTGACTCAAATACACTAGTAAAGCGGAAATAAAAACCACCAAAACCAATGCGGGCAGCACCTTGGGCAGAATCGTTCCCTGCCAGGCAAACAGTAAGCCCAAACTATTATTCTTATCACGCACAATCATGCAATTTTCCCTGCTGTATTGAAAAAGCCCAACCAGAGTTGGGCTTTTTACATTCTGACTTAAACCAGCTTATTTGCCTGGTTTAAAGCTGTCCTTAAGATCCAGAATACGGTTGAATACCGGTTTTTCGCTGGAATGATCATATTGATCAGCCACAAAATAGCCTTCACGCTCAAACTGGAAACGGTCTTCCGGTTGTGCTTGTGCCAAAGCAGGCTCAATCACGGCCTGAACTACCTTCAATGATTCAGGGTTCAGGTTTGCCAAGAAGTCATCGCCCACCTCAGGATCAGATTCAGTAAACAGACGGTCGTAAATACGCACTTCCGCAGGAACGCCTTTTGTCGCAGATACCCAGTGAATCACGCCTTTCACCTTACGACCTTCAGGATTTTTACCTAAAGTTTCAGGATCAATCGAACATTTCAGCTCAACCACTTCACCATTTTCATCTTTAATGACTTCGTCACATTTGATGACATAGGCATGACGTAAACGAACTTCACCTCCTGGAATCAGACGTTTAAAGCCTTTTGGTGGCTCTTCTTCAAAGTCTTTACGGTCAATATACAGCTCAGTCGTCAATGGAATAACGCGCTCGCCCATATCGACATTCGGATGACGTGAATGGGTCAGGTCCATATCGGCTGGCAAGTTGGTTAAAGTCACTTTTAATGGATTTAACACAGCCATACCACGAGCGGCAGTATTTTCCAGAGACTGGCGAATACAGTATTCCAGCATAGCTACATCGACAATACTTCCATCAACTTTCGATACACCGACACGTTGACAGAAATCACGTAGACCTTCAGGTGTGAAACCACGACGACGCATACCGACTACAGTTGGCATACGTGGGTCATCCCAGCCCTGAACATAGCTACCTTCCACCAGTTTACGTAATTTACGTTTCGAGGTGATGGTATAGTCCACATTCAAACGGCTCGATTCATACTGACGTGGCACGGATGGTGATTTAACTTTTGCCACTACCCAATCATAGAACGGACGATGATCCTGGAATTCCAGGGTACAGAGTGAATGCGTAATGCCTTCAATCGCATCAGACAATGGATGCGCATAGTCATACATTGGATAAATTTTCCATTTATCGCCAGTCTGATGGTGTTCAGAATGCAGGATACGATACAGAATCGGATCACGCATATGCACGTTCGGTGAAGTCATATCAATCTTGGCACGTAATACAGCCTGACCTTCTGCATATTCACCGCTGCGCATTTTCTCAAAACGCTCCAGGTTTTCTGCAACCGTTGCATCGCGTTGTGGCGAGTTCTTGCCTGGCTCAACGAAATTACCGCGGTTTAAACGGATCTCTTCAGGGCTTTGCAAATCCACATAGGCATCGCCCTGCTCAATCAGCTGAACTGCCCAGGTATAAAGTTGATCGAAATAGCTTGATGCATAACGCGGCTCGCCTTCCCATTGGAAACCCAGCCATTTCACATCATTGGCAATACCATCCACATATTCCTGCTCTTCGGCATCCGGGTTGGTATCGTCAAAACGCAGGTTACACACACCTTTAAATTCTTCAGCAATTCCGAAGTTCAAGCAAATTGCTTTCACATGGCCAATATGTAAATAGCCATTCGGCTCAGGCGGAAAACGCGTCACCACCTGTTGAGTACGACCAGCGGCTAAATCATCGGTAATGACCTGACGTACAAAGTCCAAGCCCGGTTGTTGTTCTTGCTGCTGCACTGAATCGACTGCATTGTTCTTTTGGGTCGGGTTCTCGGGCAGAGATGTCACAACATCATTTGGCTTCATGATCAATCATTCACTTCTAAAGTTAAAAAGGGATTAACGAATATTTAATCGCACAGGTTGTACGCATATTCATTATCAAAGTTCCTTAGTTTAACTAGAGGTGAATAATCTCTCAACCGCTAACTATGGTATTTGATTTCAATTCACCCATTTTAAAAAATGAAAATACGGCGAGTTGCCTGAAACTAAAATATCAGTGCTTGTACAAGCAGTAAAATCATTAATTTACGCCAATTCAAAATAGGGTACCTGATAGGGCAATATCTGAAATGCCTTGATAAATCAACGTATAAATAAGGTATTATTTTTATGCTTTTAACAAAGAAAATAATGTTTTTACTTGCCTTGTCGAATGTAGTTTGCTTATGCTTCACTCATTCAGAAAAAACCATGGCACTCGTCCATGATCAGGAGATTACACAATGAGTTTTCCTCAAGTCGAATTAAACACCAATAAAGGTCGTATTGTTCTAGAACTCAATGCTGAAAAAGCACCTAAAACCGTAGCTAACTTTTTAGAATACGTACGTGACGGTTTTTATGACGGCGTAATTTTCCACCGTGTTATTGATGGTTTCATGATCCAAGGCGGCGGCATGGATGAAAACTTCAAAGAAAAAGCAACACGTGATGCAATCGAAAACGAAGCAGACAACGGCTTGACCAATGACGAAGGTACGATTGCAATGGCGCGTACTCAGGCACCGCACTCTGCTTCTGCTCAGTTCTTCATTAACGTGAAAAACAACTCATTCCTTAACCACTCTGGCAAAACTGCTCAAGGTTGGGGTTATGCCGTATTTGGTAAAGTCGTTGAAGGTATGGACGTTGTGAACGAAATCAAAAACGTACGTACTGGCAACCGTGGCTACCACGCTGACGTTCCTCTAGAAAACGTAGTAATCGAATCTGCAAAAATCATTTCTGAATAAAAAACGTCCTCTCCGTTCTTTTATGAGTTTTAAAGCAACACTTTAAAACAGTGTAATGGAAAATCCCTCATATGAATGAGGGATCTAGAGAGGAATAAAAGGAAAAGATTCGTGACCTATCTGTTTATCTCAGATTTACATTTGTCACCTGATCACCCTCGACTTGTTCGGGGGTTTTTAGATTTATTAACTGAATATCAAAATCAAAATACCCAATTGTATATTCTGGGTGACTGGTTCAATGCCTGGATTGGTGATGACTATACCTCTCCATGGCTGGACGAAATTGTCACTGCATTAAAACAGTTTACTCAGGCTGGGAATCAAGTCTATTTTCAGGCCGGCAACCGGGATTTTGTCTTAGGAAGTAAATTTTTAGCTCGATTTGGCGGGCAGCTTCTTCCCGAAATCGATCAGCTAATCATTGCCGGAACACATTTTCGCCTGGAACATGGCGATGCCCTATGTACCGATGACGTCTCCTATCAGCGTTTTAAAAAGATTATTCGTCATCCCTGGCTACTTGGCTTCTTAAGAAAAACCCCTCTCTCATTTCGAACCAGACTAGCCAACCGCTTTCGTCAACAAAGCCATCAGGCACAACAGTTTAAAAGCTATGAAGTGATGGACGTCAACCCACATGCAGTTGAGCTGGCATTACAGGATGTAGATGTACTAATCCATGGTCATACGCATCGCGCAGCCATTCATCAGTTAGCCCAGAAAAGAAGAATTGTACTAGGCGACTGGAAAGAAGACAGTGCAGAGATTCTGGAAATTCAGGAAGATCAAAGTTTTGATACCCTGAAACTAAAAAAGTGGCGATATTAATCAGCCACTTTTTACGATATTGATCTGCTTAACACAGACGATAAAGCTGGTTTACCCCAGTATAGAAACTTTTACCATCGAGATTGAACTGAAATTCCTCACCCGTTGGCAATTGAATCATTTTACCGACCTCAACCCAGATAAAACCGTCCATTGTATTTTGCTTGCGCTTTAATGGAACCAGTTTCACGTTAATTTCATTGCCATCAGCGGCAGTGGCAATATGCCATTCATTGATTTTGATCAAAATATTTACTCACACGATATGAGCTTTTTGTGACTATATGGAGAGAGATTAATAACAACCTAGTTTACATAATAGTTCTATGGTTAGTAGATCTTATTTGAGTTCAAATACTTGAACTAAAAAGTACATCACAATCAGCTTAAAATAATAATAGAAGCAAGAACAGTACTTGCTTGAAGTGCAGCCAGTGTAAGCTATTTATCCAGCAAAAGCAAAATTACATTGTAATGACAATAGAATGGGATTTTTAAGAACTTTTTTCATGCTTTGTTAATTATTAGGCTTTTGATTTTTATGATCTAAAATTCATTTTAACGTTACTTCATTTCCGTTGATAAACAAAACCTGTCTTTAAATACCTTAAAATCAATATTAGAGACATGAAACTCAGCCCGAGGTACAGCAAGTTCCACTCTCCCGTCTTTTGATAATTTAGGATCAAGAGAATAGCATTTAAGGCTACAAACAGTACGTGAATCATAAAAAAGGCTTGTTGCACTCGTCTAGTTTTTTGCTGACGTTGGTTCTCTAAGATGTTCTGCTGTTCTTGTAAAAATTGTTCTGCATCTTGAAGGTTCATTATGATTTTCTTATGGCTGAATGAATAGCTCATCTAAAGAATTTCCGGTTAAAAATAAACTAAAAATCTAAGCAAGCTATTCATTCAGAATCTCTTGTTGATTAATAACCGCTAGTCGGATTAATCACATTGATATCCTTTTTATATTTCCCCAATAGATCACGCAAGGAATTCATCAAAATACTGGTATCTACGCCCACTGCTACAAACTCAGTGCCAAGTTCGATATATTTTTGCGTCACTTCATGCTGGGTTGACAGAATTCCTGCAGCTTTGCCTGCAGAACGAATCCGCTGGATTGCATCAATTACAGCTTTTTGTACTTCAGGATGATTCGGATCACCTTGATAACCCATAGTGGCAGATAGATCAACGGCGCCAATAAACACGCCATCAATCCCGTCGATCTGAAGAATAGCATCCAGATTTTCAAGTCCTGTGACCGATTCAATCTGGATTAATAAACAGATTTCTTCATGTGCCGTCTGATAATAATTTGGAATGCTGTTCCAGCGGGTGGCACGTGCCAGTGCAGCACCAACGCCACGAATTCCTTCAGGCGGATAACGGACTGCCCTGACCATGAGTTCGGCCTGTTCCACGGTTTCTACCATCGGAATCAACAGCGTTTGTGCACCGATATCAAGGAGTTGCTTGATCAGTTGTACGCTACCAATGGGTGGTCGTACTACTGCTTGCGAGGGATAAGCAGCAATACTTTGCAGTTGCGACAAAGTCGTTCTCAAATCACTGGGTGCATGCTCACCATCAATCAGCAGCCAGTCATAACCTGCATTTGCCGCAATCTCGGTTCCATAGGCATCTGCCAATCCATAAGCCGATTTGCTGCTGGGTTTTCAGTTTGTGTTTAAAGTAATTGGTCACTTGCATCCGCTAACCTATTTGCATGTTGCTGGCGATGCCTCTTATTAAACGCTTCTCGCTTAAAAGTGCCAATAGACAAAAACTGGATTTTAATCTGATTTAACTCTAAGTTTTGCTTGAATCCAGCTCAAGATCATCTCAAAACAGGCTTTTGTCAACGGCATTTTAAAATTGACCCCTTTTACCTTAAAAATGGCGAAGTAAAATTGACCCCTTTGATCTCGTATTAAGTTTCAACCTGCGGCTGAATCCCAATTCTTTTTTTATCCTTCAAACGAT